>DATKHW010000651.1:0-7550 GCA_035546275.1 Gemmataceae bacterium | reverse complement strand
ACTCACGCCGGCCGCTCGCCTCGTCTGCATTGCGAGAACGTCATGGCAGAGCGTTACGATCTTGTTATCATCGGCGCCGGCCCCGGCGGCTACGTCGCCGCCATCCGCGCCGCCCAGCTGGGCATGAAGGTCGCCTGCGTCGAGAAGCGCCCCACGCTCGGTGGAACCTGCTTGAACGTGGGCTGCATTCCCAGCAAGGCACTGCTCGATTCCAGCGAGATGTACGCCCAGGTGAAGGAGAAAATCGCGCGGCACGGCGTCAAGGTCGGCGAGGTCGCCGTTGATCTGGCGACCATGCTGGCCCGCAAGGACAAAGTGGTCAAGGCAAATACCGACGGGATCGTTTATCTCTTCAAAAAGAACAAGATCACCTCGGTTCAGGGAACTGCGCGCCTTGCCGGAGAAGGGAAAGTCCTCGTCAAAGGGTCCGATAAGGAGACGGAGCTAGAGGCCAAATCGGTCCTTCTGGCGACTGGCAGCGAGCCGGTGGAATTGCCCGGCCTGCCGTTCGACGGCAAATCCATCGTCAGCTCGACGGAGGCGCTTTGCTTTGACGCGGTCCCCCAACAGCTCATCGTCATCGGCGCCGGCTATATCGGCTTGGAGCTGGGGTCGGTGTGGAAACGGCTGGGATCGAAGGTGACGGTGATCGAATTCCTGCCGCACATCCTGCCGCTGACCGACGGCGAGATCCGCGAACAGCTCCACCGCTCGCTCAGGAAGCAGGGGCTGGAATTTCACCTGGAACACAAGGTGACCGGGGCGGAAAAGTCCGGCGATCGGGTCGTCGTCAAGGCGACCGGCAAGAAGGGCGACGTGCAGTTCACCGGCGACAAGGTGCTGGCCGCGGTCGGGCGCCGGCCATACACCGCGGGGCTGGGGCTGAAGGAAGCCGGCGTCGCCGTGGAAGAGCGCACCGGCCGCGTCCAGGTCAACGAGGATTTTCAAACCAATGCGGCCGGCATTTACGCCATAGGCGATCTGATTCATGGACCGATGCTGGCCCATAAGGCGGAGGAGGACGCCGTCGCTTGCGTGGAGCGCCTGGCCGGCAAGAAGACGCACGTCAACTACGATACGGTTCCCAGCGTGATCTACACATGGCCGGAAGTCGCCAGCGTCGGCCAGACCGAGGAGCAGCTCAAGCAGGCCGGCCGGGAATACAAGGTCGGCAAATTCCCGTTTACGGCCAACGCGCGCGCCCGCTGCATGGACGAGACCGAGGGGCTGGTCAAAATCCTGGCCGACGCCAAGACCGACCGTGTGCTGGGCGTCCACATCTTCGGCCCGCGGGCGTCTGACCTGATCGCGGAGGCGACGGCCGTCATGGAGTTTTCCGGCAGCGCTGAGGACATAGCACGTATCTGCCACGCCCATCCAACGCTTTCCGAAGCCGTAAAAGAGGCGGCGCTGGCGGTGGGCAAGCGGGCGATTCATATTTGAGGCGACGCCGGCCAAGCAAGCCGGCGCTCTCGCGGGGTGCTGCAAAAAAGGCAAGCCAGACGTCACACTTCGGCGGCCGAGGCGTAAGCACGGGTGGAGGGCCATACCATGAGCAATAACGACAAGGACCTGCTGCATTCCTGGGTGACGACGATTTGGAGCGGCGTGTTCGGCGGCCGCGGCGACGACGGCGACGCCAAGAAGGCGCGCAACCATCTTCTGGTGCGTTACCACGAAGCCGTCTATCACTACTTCGTCGCCAAGATCCGCGATCCCAACGCCGCCCACGAGCTATACAGCAATTTCGCGGTCAAGCTGATCGAAACCGATCGCATTCTCAAGAACGCCGATCCGTCGCGCGGCCGGTTCCGCCACTATCTGAAGGCCGCCCTGCACCACATGGTCATCGACTACTACCGCAGCAAGAAGCGCGGCGAGCAGCTGCGGCGCATGACGTTCGACCCGGCCGAGCATGATGTGATCGCGACCAACGACGAGGCCGAACGAGACGCCGATTTTTCGCCCATCTGGCGGCAAGAGCTTCTCAACCAGGCGTGGAAAACGCTGCAAACGCTGGAAGACCGGACCGGCCAACCGCATTACACGGTGCTGCGCTGCCAATCGGACAATCCCGATCTCCGTGCGCCGCAACTGGCGGAACGGCTTTCCGCAAAGCTCGGCAAGCCCTTCACCCCGGAGGCCGTGCGCCAGGCCTTGCACCGGGCGCGGGGCAAATTCGCCGCCCTGCTGCTGGAAGAGGTGGAGCGCACCCTGGAGTCGCCGACGATCGACGATCTGGAAGCGGAATTGATCGATCAGCAGCTGTTGCCGTATTGCAAAAAGGCGCTGGAGGAGCGCCGCGCGGCGGCGACTTAATGGTCAAACCGGGCCGCCCAGAGTGTGCAGCGGGTTGAAGCTCAGATGTTCGCCGGCGATTCCCAGTCCTTCGAGGTCCCGGATCACGTCGCCCATGCCGCCGTAACGATAGCGAACGTCTTTCGCCAGCATCCGGTCGATAATTAGATCAAGACGATCCGGAATATCGCCATTGAGCCGCCGCGCTGAAGGGAAATGGCCGGTTTCCTTGGCCAGCATAAGCGTCACCACGTTGTCCCCCTGGAACGGCAGGGCGCCGGTTAGCAGGTGGTACAGCACGCCGCCGAGGCCGTAAACGTCGGAGCGCGGGTCGGCTTGCTCGGCGTTGCGGGCTTGTTCCGGGGCCATGTAATGCGGCGTGCCGATGTTGGCGCCGCTGGTCGTCAGCGCCAGGTCTTCGTCCAGCGGCCGGGCTAGGCCGAGGTCGGTGACTTTGACGTGGCCGAGCCGGCTGACCATGATATTGCTCGGCTTCACGTCGCGGTGAATCACGCTGCGCTCATGGGCGCAGGCCAAACCGCGGGCGACGGCGATGGCGATATAGACGGCGTCGCGCACCGCCAGGCGCCCACCGCGCCGCTCCAGGAGCGCCGCCAGCGTAAAGCCGTCGATGAATTCCATCGCAAAATACGGGACGCCGTTTTCCTCGCCGGCGCCGCAAAACTCCACGATATTCGGGTGGTGCAAACGGCTCAGCACCGCGGCCTCGCGAAAGAACCGCTGCACGTATTCTCGCTGGGAGGCCAACGCCTTGGACAGCACCTTCAGCGCGATCAAGCGGTCGGCGCTCCGTTGCCGCGCCAGGTAGACGACGCCCATCGCTCCCGCGCCCAGTCGCTTGAGAATGTCGAAATCGCCCAGCGCGGAAGTGGTTTTCGGCCGCCCCGACGCCGACGCCGATCCGGATCGCCCCAGCGCGGGCGGGCGGGAGGAGCGGGCCGATTCGGCGGCGGACGTGATATCGGTGTCGCGGCCCGGCGGACCGGACCGGCCCGCCGCCGGCAGAAACAAGGCCAACGTGCCCGCCGCGGCCCAGTCCGGCATCCCCTGTCGCCAAAGCCGATCCGTCGGCTCCAGCATCCCCTGCGACGCCAATTGACGGAGTTGCTGCCAAGAAAATGGACCAATGGAGTCTTGGTTGTTGCGAGAGCAGTACCAGTTCACGCCGACCGGGTTGGCGTCTTGCAGCGCCAGCGGCGTCCGGCATTGGGGGCAGACGATCGGCCCGCCGGACCAGAGCAGGTCGCGGGCCAAGGGCGTCCGGCAGCAGGGGCACAGTAACGAAACCTCGGACATAACTGCCCCGAAGAATCCCCCAGATCTCAACCTCGATCCGGCCATGCGATGTGCAGACGCTGAACGGTTCCGCCGGATAGAATGCCTGCGAGAGGCGGCGAGAATTATTATATCGCTTTTGCAAGGCGCTGAATAGACGGCGCCTTTCCGTCAGCCGCCGTCCGAACCGGCGGCGGGATGCAACAGGTCGGGCGGCGCTGCGGGCTGCCCGGCGCCGCCGTTGGCGCGCTCAGCCAGGGCCTTGCGGCGCAAGCCCCGGTAAACGAAGAATCCCACGGCCGCGACGAGCAAATACGGCGCGGCTACCATTAAGTAGATGCTGTCGTTGTACCCCTCGGCTTCGCGCTGCTGATCGGATTCCTCCGCACCGGAGGAACTGGGCACGGCGTCCGCTCAGGCCGGGCACGCGAAGGAAGCGCGGGGCAGCGCCAGCAACATGAAGGACGCAATAAAGCCGATCCACAACGCGCGTGGACGCATGACGGTCTCCCTTCGCTGCGCCCATTGTAAACAATCCAAGCGGCGACGGCCACGGCAGGCCGTTTGCGGAGAAACGGGTCGTCAATAATCGGTCGGCGGTTTGCTGCGCTTGGAGGAGCGCTTGAGTCGGCCTTTGTAGTTGCCGCGTTCGATGGTTTCCTGGGCGGCCAGGTCGTTCATCTTGCCCATCGCCTCCGGGTCGCTGGGGTCCTTCTGCCGCACCTGTCCCCACACGCGAAGGGCTTTGCTGTATTGACCCAGACGTTCGTGCAGCCGGGCGGTGGCGCGGAGGGCGGCGACGCTTTCGGGATCCTGGGCCGCGGCCTGTTCCGCCAGCCAGAACGCCAACCGCGGCAGATCGAGCGCCTCGGCGGCGGTGGACATGGCCAGATGCGTGGCGATGTCGTTCGGCGCCGACGCGACCGCGGCTTCACCAAGATCCAGCACCTTGAGATAATCGCCTTTCCGCAGGGCTGCCTGGACTCGCGTCATTCCGGCCAGCTTGCCCAGCGGGGCCGTTAATCGACTGAGCAAGGCCGCGGGTTTGCGCCGCAGCTGACGCAGGGCTTGCCGATAGCGGATGCTGCATGGATCGAGCCGGCAGCAGCTGAGGAGCAGATGCCGGGCGTAATCGTCGTTGTCGCCGGCGGCCGCGACCTCGGTGGCCCGCTCGAATTGACGGGCGGCGGCGACGCGCTTGGCCGGCGTGGTCAAACCAGGGTCCGGGTCGGCTTCCAGGTTCGATGGGCTGTCGGCCGGCGCGTCGCCGGAAACCGTGGTTTCCGGCGGCCGAACGGCAAGCCGACCGGAGTCCGGCGGCTGTAGCGGCTCCGCTCGCCGTTTCGGCGACTTGGTCGGGAGGTGCTGCAAATCTTTGAGCAATTCAGCCGGCGTCTGGTAGCGGTCCTCCGGGTCCTTGGCCAGCATCTTTTTGATGACCGTCCACAGGCCTGCCGGCACATCCCGGTTCAGACGGCGAATGTCCGCCGGCTCCGTGTACATGTGCTTGTAAACCCGCTCCCCGAGACCGCCCTCCGCGAAGGGAGGATCGCCCGTCAGCATGTGGTAGGCGGTGCAGCCCAGCGAGTAGATGTCGCTGCGGATATCGGCCGCACTGCTGTCGCGCGATTGTTCCGGCGAGAGATAATCGACCGTACCTACGGTGGAGCCGTCGCGTGTGACCCGGTACTCCTCGTCGGCAACGGTCCGCGATAGACCCAAGTCGGTCATCTTGACGATCAGCTCGCCCTGATGCCGGCCCAGGAGAAAATTGGACGGTTTCACGTCGCGGTGAATGACGCCCTGGGTGAAGGCGTGGTCGAGGGCCTGCGTCGCCTGGATCAAGATGGCGCGCGCCTCGTCTGCATCGAGCTTTCCCTTGTGGATAATGTAATCGGCCAGGTCCGGCCCATCGACGAATTCCATCGCCAAATAATAAGAATCGCCGACCCGATCCCATTCGTAAAGGGTGACGATATTGGGATGATTGAGGCGGGCGGCGGTGCGCGCTTCGCGGCGAAAGCGTTCCAGAGCGTTGGGTTGAGCCAGCAGACGCGCGGCGAGAACCTTGAGCGCGACCACACGGCCGAGGCGAACGTCCACGGCCTTGTAGACGGCCCCCATGCCGCCCGTGGCGATGTGCGCTTGCACCTCGTATTTGCCGATCCGGGCGGTCGGCGCTAGGTGACCCGAGGACATCGTGCGTTGCTCCGCGGCGACTGGGCCAGGCGACGACTTGAGCGAATCGACGAGACGCCCCTGTCTCCCGGACGCGCGGCGGAAATGGCAGGCGCTCCCCCGCATCGTTTATCTTACGCGATTGGAGCAAGATTGGTTCAAGAAATCCAGAGGAATGGCCAGAACAAGGCGACCGGCCGTGCGGGAAATGCAGCCGGTCGCCCACGAATTGTCCGTTATTTCTCTTTATCTTTGCGCCGCCCCACCGTGAGCGAAATCGGCTTGTCCTGCTGCTTGAGCTGCGACCGCAGCTCGAAGCCGCCGTCAAAGGGAACGTATTCGAACGGCCCGTCGCCGTAGGGGTCGCGCTGGGCCTTGACCGCGTCGGGACCGTCGATGAGGATGGCGAAAGCGGCCTTGCGCAGGGCTTGCCGCGCCTGATAACGAGCGTCCGCCCGGTGGACTTTGCTCACGCTCGGGAAAAACAGTTTGAAAATGGGATTGCTCTTGGCTTCCTTTTGCAGCATCGCTTCGGTCTCCGCTTCAAACTTGTCCGGCGGCAAGTCCTTCTTCTTCACCACCGCTGCGTACAGCGGCCGGGTTTCCTCGGCGTACTTGAGAACGCCTTCCGCCGTGCCGCCGCAGGCGTCCAGCAACTCCTTGCCCTTGTCCGGTCCGTCGGCGACTTCTGCCAGTAGTTTCAGCAGCTGATCCTTATCCTTGGTTTGCTTGACTTGGCGGATGAACCAATCCAAGCCGGCGTGTTCTTCGCCGGTCCACATGGCGTCCGCCCAGCTTTGTGCCGGCGGCATGGCGTCCAGCCGCGCCGACAGCTGCTTGAGCGTCGCCTTGTCGAGTTCCGGCAGGTGCTCCGCCAGCGCGTCGGTCACAAGCTGGTCGACGGCGATGCCGACCAGCACGGCGATGAGCGTTCCGTCCCGCGATGCATGGCGGCCCATGGTCAGGGCGTCCACGGCGTCGTTCAGTGCGTCGGTCGTCTGGCCGTTGGCGAAGCGAATGCGCATGCGCAGGACGGCCAGGGCGGCCAGGTTGCGGGCACCCTGGAGATAGGGAAGGCGGGTGCGGATGCCGTCCTCTTCCAGGCTGGCGCCCCAGACGCAGCGCGGCAACGCGGCGGCATAATGCATCTCTTGCAGAGAATAGGCGGCGCCGGCGACCAGCTCCTTGGTTTTGTCGTCGAGCGGCGCGGTGCGGGCATCCTGGGAGGAGAAACCTTCATCGAGCTTGGGCAGCGTCGAAAACGCCTGCCAGTACTTGAGGGCGGCGTTGGCGCCGAGATCAGCGTCGGGCTTGTCGTCAGCGGCGGCCGGCGCCGCACAGAGCGCAGCCAAGCCGAGGAGGAAAGAAGCGGACTTTACCATTTACAGGACCTTTCATGGGTAAGGCCAGGCGAGCGGCGGGCTTTACGCCCGCCGTTTGGTGCGCCAACCCGCCGGGACAAGCCCGGCGGCTCGCAGCATAGGGGAAATCGTCTTATTGCAGTCGTTCCGGGAAGCGTCCCGACAGCGGCGCCGGCCCCGCGATCGGCCACTCAAAAGCCGGCATGGTTTCGTCAACCACGACGGATGCATCCCCATCGGATCGGCGAAGCGCCCGTTCATAGCCCCAAAGCGTCGGAGCTGCGTCGGCCCCTCGCGGCAGCGCCGGCAGCGTCGTCGGCTTCGGCTTGGGCGGCGTGATGGCAATGAGGAGCGCCGCAGCCGCAGCCGTCAGAACGGCCGCCGCAACCCACAGACGAACGCGACGGCGCCGCGATC
>DATKHW010000650.1:0-4485 GCA_035546275.1 Gemmataceae bacterium | reverse complement strand
CGGTCCCCGCGCGGCGAATTCCTTGGCGAAGTCCGACGTCCCCTCGACGCGGTCGCCGAGCCGGGCCTCGCCGCTGAAGAGCATGTACTCGACCAGCGGCTCACAGGCGCTCTTGATGCGCCGCGTCGTCAGGTCGGAGCGGGGCGCGTTGGGCTGCCCCAGCGCCTTATTCAGCTCCGACTCGTCGTAGAGGGCCATGCGCGTGCAGTAGTTGGCCCGCGCGATGCGGTTGTGCATCTCGATTTGGTGTTCCAGCACCATGAGGGCGACGATGTCGCTGCCGGGCGCCAGGTAGTCCGACCGGTCCACCCAGCGGCTCAGGTCGGTGACGTTCTGGACGGCCGCGTCGCCGATCGTCGTGGGGTCGGGCTTGCCGCGGACGATCAGGTTGCCGAGGCGCCGTTCCTTGCCGGTCCGGCCGGTCACGTACCATCCGCCCCAGCGCTCCTTGAGCGGGCTGGTCTGGTCGGTGCGGAAGCCGCCGAGGTTCAGCAGCGGCAAGCCGTCGGGGCCGGTATAGGTGGAGCGGAGCAGCTGCCCCGGCATGCCCTGGTTCGTGGACGAGCCGTGACAGATCAGGCAGTCGTCGTTCTGCCTCGCGAACTGCGGCTTGGCGGCCTTCTCCTGGTCCAGGGTGCAGAATACCGAGCCGAGCTGAGGGTCGATCGTGATGAATTCGAGCACCTCGCCGTTTTGGCAGTAGCCGACGTAGTTGTCGTCGTTGAAGTAGACGGCCCGCGGGGTGCGGGGCGTAATGCACTGCCGCTGGAAGCTGGTCTTGGAAAAGACCAGCATTTGCGAGGACTCAGGGACTTTCAGTTCCTTCAGAAGAGCGGGCAAGTAGCCGAAATGGTCGTCGAAGGTTAGGGAGACGCCGCCCGCATCGATCCGCTGCTGCAGGCGGCTGATCGCATTGTTCTCCGGCGCCGTGCTGTAATTGATCGGGTCGCGCTCGATGTCTCCCGCGCCGGCCGCCGCCGCCGTCAGGAGGATCGCCAGAATCGCCGGCGCCGCGCCAAACCGCTGCGGTGCGGAAAGCTCATGCCGGATCGGTGGCAGTGCGGTAGCCACCGTTGTTCTCCTTGACTTTCGGCGCGGGCGAGCCAGAGCCAATCCTGCGGCGCTTCTAAATCGGATGTGTTTGTCCGATTATTGAGTATCGTATCGCGCCAATGGCGGACGTCAAGTGATTTCGCGGTCATTGTCCGGGTCTGGCAGTCGGCTGAGCCGGGCGCGGCGCCGATCAGTACGCAGCCGGCCGGCGGCACGATCGCCCGACGGCAAGCGGCTCGTCTCGGCCGGCAAGGACGGCGACGTGAACGTGTTCGACGCGGATATGGGCAATTTGCTGTGGGGGGCGAACTCCGTTCCGGGCGCTGCCGAGGTCAGTTTCTCGGAAGACGGCAAGGCGGTGACCGTCAAGTCGCCGAAGGACAGCCAGACCTTCGACACGGCGACGGGCAAGCGGTTGAAGTGAACGGGCGACCGGCTGGCCCGGCCCCGCGGCCAGCGCCCATGAAGAATTGGTGGGGATTCTGGCCGACCTGAGCCGACTGCCCTAAACCAGTCGGCGTCGGGTCCGCAGCGGGCGGCCGGCTGTCGCCGGCGCCCCATCGGCCCCGCTCCCACCCCGGTGACCGCATGGCCCGCACTTCCTCCCCCGCCCGCCGGTTCGCGTTCACGCTGATCGAGCTTTTGGTGGTGATCGCCATCATCGCCGTCCTGATCGGCCTGCTCATGCCCGCTGTCCAGAAAGTCCGCGAGGCCGCCGCCCGCCTCCAGTGCGGCAACAACCTCAAGCAGCTTGGCCTGGGGCTGCACAACTACGCCGACGCCATGACGGTCTTCCCCCCGTGCGGCTACTACCCGCCGGGAACGACCTCCGACCCCTGGTCGGCGCAGTCCCGCGTGTTGCCTTTCTTGGAGCAAGCGAACCTGCAAAACCTGATCACCTTCACGGCGTCGTCCGACTCCGCCCCGGTCGCCGTCACCTCGACCCGCGTCCCGACCTTCATCTGCCCCAGCGACCCGAACGACCACCTCGATTCGGCCGGCACGCACTACCCCCTGAACTACGCCGTCTGCACCGGAACGTGGTTCGTGCTGGACCCCGTGTCCGGCCAGGGGGGCGACGGCGCGTTCGCAGCCAGCTCCGGCTCGCCGGTCGGCTGCATCCGGCCGACGGACATCACGGACGGTCTGAGCGCCACGCTGGCGATGTCGGAGGTGAAATCGTACACGCCGGACCTGCGCGACGGCGACAGCCCCGGCGCGCTGGGCGCGCCCCCGCCGACTTCGCCGGCCGCCGTGGGGGCCTACGGCGGCGCCCTGAAACTGCCCGGCGGCCACGCCGAGTGGGTGGACAGCCGGACCATCCAGAGCGGCTTCACCACGACGTTCACCCCAAACACGGTCGTCCCTTACGTCAGCGGAGGCGTGACCTACGACATCGACTTCACCTCGCAGCGCGAGGGCAAGTCGGCCGCGGCGCCGACCTACTCGGTCGTGACGGCGCGGAGCTGGCACACGGGATTGGTGAACGTGCTGCTGATGGATGGGTCGGTGCGGCCAGTCCACAATGGCGTGAGCCTGAGCGTCTGGCGGGCGCTAGGGACGCGGGCCGGCGGCGAGGTCGTCGGCGACTACTGAGCGTCGCCGGCCAGCTCCCGCAGCCGCCCTGCGAACTTGGTCAAGTCGCCGAGCGGCCCGCCCCGCCTCCTTCAGGGTTTGCACTCAGACAGGGCTTTGCACTGGCTTTGCACGCCAAGTCCCCAGAAACCACCCCTTTTTGTGCAGGCTCGCCGGTTTCTGTGCAGCCGTCTCAATAAGGGGGTGGGCGGTTCAGACTCCCGACCGCTATTGCCAGGGGTGCATGAGCCAACCCGGTTTTGCCTCGCCTTCTGTTTCGGGGAAGCAGTCTTCAAACCTATCCCACCACACAGGCCTATCCCATAGAGGCGTGCCCCGTACATGTAGCGATACTAGGACGCGCCAGAGCCATTCCGGCGGATCGCGGAATGGTTGGTATTGCCGTTGCCAGGCCACTGCCCTGAAATCCCTCTCGCCGTAGTAGACGCACCAGCACACTTCGCCGCCGAGCCAATCCATGTGTCCTTGGAGATGGCTGCTTCTGAGGCGGCCTGGGAACTCGTAAGGCTCGCCGAATGCGTTGTACACTTCCGGCATCGTCATGCCGAAGCGGACGGGGACGTGTGCTGGCACTTGCTGGCCGTGTGCCAGAACGACGAAAACACTCGTGAGAAAACAGACCATGATCTGGCCCTCGCATCGTCGCACCCCTCGCTATGGCCACCAGGCGGCCGGCGGGGGTCTTCCATTTCGGATTATACAGAGTTCGCTCTCTCGAAGGATTACCGCGTCGGAAATCTCAGCAAGTCTTGCGGCCCGTCGTCTGCGGTCGGCTTGCTCGCCTGCATCCACTTCGTCGGGTCAATGTTCAGTTCGTACCACGCCGAAATGCAGCAGGCGATGTTGTGGCAGAGAATCTTCGCCAGGGCCTCGTTCCGCATGGCCACGTCGGTTTTCGCCCTTACGCTATCGCCGAACTTCCTCTTAATCATGGAGAAAGCAGATTCGATATTCGAGCGGCGATGGTAGTGCGTCAGGAAGTCGTCGCGGTTCACGGCGAAGTAGATGAACATCCGGCGCCAGACCTCGGAGCCGGTGGGCAACGAATTCGACTTGAACGGGATGAATGGCATCCCTCCCAGCGTCGTCACCAATTCCAAATTGTCATTGCTCAAATACGCCTTGTCGGCGCTAAGCTCAGCCAGGTTGAAGTTGCGGACCGTCTCGCGGATGAGTGGATCGAACTGCGGACAATCGGCGCTGTTCTTGTCGTCGATGACCACGGCCGTCACTACCTGCGTCTTCGTGCCGACGCACAAATGGGCCTTCACCCAATCGGCCTTTTGCCGGTTGGTCCCGTATTTTTCATCGAACCACTTGACGTAGCGGCTCGTGGCGAAGCCGCTGCTATCGATCGCAAATTGCGATTCCACGGCCCGGAGCGGCAAGGCGCTTTGGCCGATGAGATTGACGAGGATCGGCGTCATGTCCGGGTTTTCCTAGACGCGCAGGACGCTATTGAAGCACATCGGTTGTCCGATATGGCCGCGTGACACGGCTTCTCGAAGATCGGACATGAACCGCCGCGCGGAGACGAGCGAATAGACCTTGAACACCGCACCGAAAACCGCGTCGGCGAGCGCCAGCGCCGGACGGCCGCCCTTCTCATTCTTGGGCGGCGGCTGCGGGACGCCGGCGCACAAATCCGCTAATAGCACCTGGAAATGGTCTTTTTCGTTGGTCTGAGCAAGATTGTAGTTGGGCCAGTCCTGCGGATACGTCTTTCGCGGCGGTAGGGCGGGAATCTCCGCCGGCGCCGGGTTCGGCTCGCCCTTGATTTGCCGGTCAAGCAGAAGGCGGACAGCCAGAATATGCTTGCACGGCTTGCCGGTCCCG
>DATKHW010000649.1:0-23639 GCA_035546275.1 Gemmataceae bacterium | reverse complement strand
CGGGCGTAAGCCGGCCGGTGAATTCTCCACGGCCGGCTTACGCCCGGCCGCTCGCCGGAGCGATTGTCATGCCGCGGTTCGCCGTCATCCTTCCGGCCGCCGGGCGCTCGATGCGCTTCGGGTCGGGAGAGAAGAAGGTGTTCGCCGACCTCGAAGGCCGGCCGGTGTGGCGGCGTGCGCTCGATTTGTTTCTTTGCCGATCCGATGTGTGGCAATGCGTTATTGTGACGGCGCCGGAGGACCGTGAGCGCTTCGCCGGCGCGACCGCCGACCGCCGGGTGCAAATCGCCGACGGCGGGGCGGAGCGCTTCGAATCGGTGGCCAACGCCCTGGCGATCACGACTTCGGAGGCCGACTTTGTGGCCGTTCACGACGCCGCCCGGCCCTGCACGGCGCCGGCCCTGATCGACGCCGTGTTCGGCCGCGCCGCCGAAACAGGGGCCGCGCTGCTGGCCGTGCCGGTTGCCGACACGATCAAGCGCGACGACGGCGCCGGTCGGGTCGGCGCCACCATCCCGCGCGACGGCCTATGGCTGGCGCAGACGCCGCAGGTGTTTCGCCGCGACTGGCTGCTCGCCGCCTACGCCCGCCGGGCCGTCCTCGGCGCGGGGATCACCGACGACGCCCAGCTGGTCGAGGCGGCCGGCCATGCGGTGTGTCTAGTTCCGGGTTCCGCGGCCAATCGGAAGATCACGACGCCGGAGGATTTGTATTTGGCGGCCGCGATTCTGCGCGCCCGTGCATGATGGAATCACGATGGGAGCGCCGCCCGCAGTCGCCGGCCCAGCAACTGGTGGAAGTGATATCCGCCGTTCTCGCGCCGCACGCTGAACCGGCCGGTGCGGTACGACCGGCTTTGCAACCCGCGCTGCACCTGTTCGCATATCTGCATATCTTCCTGCTGAATCCGATCCGCCACCGCCATGCTGTCGCGCCGGAACGCCTCGGCTTTTTTCCCTTCCGTCTCCGCGAAGCAGAAATCGAAAACGACGCGGCAGTGGTCTGGTCCGAGCGGCAGGACGAGGTTCGTGTCCATGACGCCCTGGTAGAGATTCACCATGAAATTCGGGTAAATCCACCAGTATTGAGCGGCGTCGCCGGTGCGGGTGCGGGCCGTGTCGTCGGCGCCGCCGGCCGCCTTGAGCGGGCTGATCTGCACGCTGTTCCAGCCGTGGACCTCCGTGCGGTAATGGACGTAATCCAGCACGCCGGCCAATGCCGGATGGATCGTGTGAACGTGGTAGCCGCCGTCGAGGTAGTTGTCGACGTAGACCTTCCAGTTGCAAGCGACGTCGTATTCGCGCCGGCCGACGAATTGCAAGCCTTCCAGCGTGGCGGCGGGAGCTCGCGCCGGCAACGGCGCGAGGAATTCGAGCAATTCGGAGGGGCGATCTCCCGCATGAACCCACACCCACGGTCCCCAGACGGCGACGGCCAGCGGCGGCAGTCCGTTGTCTTCGCGGCGGAAATCGGCGACGCCCTCGAACTCCGGGGCGCCGCGCAGCCGGCCGGCCAGGTCGTAGGTCCAGCCGTGATAGCGGCAGCGCAACCGCGACGCCTTGCCGCACGCCGCCGTCGCCACGGGGGACGCCCGATGACGGCAAACGTTGGAAAAAGCGCGCAGCACGCCGGCCTCGTCGCGGACGACCACGATCGGCTCCCCGGCGATCTCCGTCGTCAGATACGACCCCGATTCGGCCACATCGGCGGCCCGGCCGGCGACCAGCCAGGCGTCGCCGAAGACGGCTCGGCGCTCCAGGGCGTACACGTCGGCGTCGATGTACCAATCGGCCGGAATGGTGCGCGCCTGTTCCAGAGCCAATTCCGGGTTGAAAACACTTATTTTGTCGCGAAGCGATGGCGTCATTTCCGCGCCTCCGGCGCCGGCGGGGCAATCCGCAGCGGCGTGCTCTTCGTCTGATGGTAGGAGCGCAACCTTGACCCTCTGCCATCACAAACGGCTCGATGCGTTCATTCTAAGGGAGGATTCGGACCATGTTCCGCAAATTGCTGCTGGCGGCCTGCGCCGGCGGGGCGGTCCTGACCGTCGCCGTCTGCACATATTTCACCATGCCGCCGAAATCGACGGCCAGCCCGGCCGATGCGGCGTCCGCGGCCAAGCCCGCTGAGCCGCCGCTGGCGCATGCCGCCGCGCAATCCGAAACCTCCGTTCAGCTGCCGATCGGCCAGGTGGTGCTGTTTTCCAGCGGCGTCGGCTATTTTCAGCGCGAGGGCGTCATCGACGGCGACGCGCGCGTCGATCTCTCCTTCCCCGTCTCCGATATCAACGACCTCATCAAGAGCATGGTGCTGCGCGACCTCGACGGCGGCCACGTATCCGCGGTCAGCTACGACAGCAATGCACCCGTCGAGAAGACGTTGCAGTCGTTCGCGGTGAACCTGTCGGCCAACCCGACGTTTGGCCAAATCCTCAATCAAGCACGGGGCGAGAAGGTGGAGGTCGTGCTGCAGCAGGCCAACGCCGCCCAGCCCGGCACGATGACCGGCAGCATTATGGGCGTCGAAGCGAAGCAGGAAGCCGTCGGCAAGGACATCGTCAACGTCGAGCAGCTCAACATGTGGTGCGCCGACGGCATGAGGAGCGTCAAGCTGTCGGAGCTGCAGCGGGTGCGCTTCCTCAATCCGATCATGGACAATGAAGTGCGCAAAGCCCTGGAAACGCTGACGCTGTCGCACGACACGCAGAAGAAGGCGGTTAGCCTCAACTTCGTGGGCGAGGGCAAGCGGAACGTGCGCGTCGGTTACGTGATCGAGAATCCGATCTGGAAGACGAGCTATCGGCTGGTGCTGGGCAAAGAGAAGGAAGACAAGCCCTTCCTGCAAGGCTGGGCCGTCGTGGAAAACGCGACGGATGAAGACTGGAAGGACGTAAGAATGGCCCTGGTGAGCGGCCGGCCCATCTCCTTCCAGATGGATCTGTATACGCCGCTGTACGTGCCGCGGCCGACGGTCGTACCGGAGCTGTTCGCGTCGTTGCGGCCGGTCACCTACAACGGCAACGTGAACGCCGACGCTGAAGTCGCCGCCGCCAACGGGCCGGCCGCCGAGGGCCGGGCTTTGCAGGAACAATTGCGCCGCGGGGGAGCCGAGGCGAAGAAGGCTTCCGATGGCGCCCCGGCCGCCGGCCTGGCCGCAGACAAACCCGGCTCCCCGGACTTCGCGTATCGACTCGGCAAGGACCTGGACCAGAAAATGAACCTGAGCGCGTCGGGCGTTACGCCGTCGGCCACGGCGACGAAGCTGGGCGACTTCTTCCAGTACGCCATCGACAAGCCGGTCACGCTGCCGCGCCAGAAGTCGGCTCTCTTACCCATCGTCAACAAGGACGTGGAAGGCACGCGCGTCTCCATCTACAACGAACGCACCCAGGCCAAATTCCCCCTGCTCGGTCTCAAGTTCAAGAACACGTCCGGCTTGCATTTGATGCAAGGCCCCATCACCGTCTTTGAAGGCTCCAATTACGCCGGAGACGCCCGCATCCTCGACGTGGAACCCAATGAAGAACGGCTGATCTCCTACGCGGTGGATCTGGGCACGGAGGTTAACCCCGTGCCGTCTTCGGACAACGGCCGGCTCGTGCAGGTGAAGATCGTCAAGGGCATCCTGCACAGTCAGACGAAGGTGCGCGAGACCAAGACCTATACCATCGTCAACCGCAATGACCAGGAACGCCTGGTGCTGCTCGAGCATCCCGTCCGCAACGACTTCCACCTCACCGACGACACCAGCAAGCCCGCCGAGACGGCTTCCGACGTCTATCGCTTCGAGGTGAAGGTCCCCGCCGGCAAGACGGCGACGCAGGTCGTCACCGAGGAACGGATCGTCAACGAGCAGGTGCAGCTGACGAATAGCAACGACGACCAGATGCGCTTCTTTATCAACACCACCATCAGCAGTGCGAAGGTCAAGGATGGGTTGAAGCAAGCGCTGGACCTGCGACATACGCTGGCCCTGACGCAGCAGGCGATCGCCGACAAGCAGCGGGAGCTGAAGGACATCACCGACGACCAGGTGCGGCTGCGCGCCAACCTCAAGGAGATGCCTCCGACGGCCGCCGCTTACAAGCGCTATTTGGACAAGTTCGACGCCCAGGAGACGCAGATCGAGAAGCTGCAAGAGGACATCAAGAAGATGCAGGCGACGGAAAGCCAGCAACGAAAGGATTTTGAAGACTTCCTTAACAACTTCTCGGCGGATTGAGGTCCCAAGAATCTCACGCAAAGACGCAAAGGCGCAAAGAGCCTTCTTTGCGCCTTTGCGTCTTTGCGTGAGATTCTTTAACATAGAGACGATTTCCTCGCCCCAGGGACACGCGAGGTTCGTCGTGGGTTATCCGAAAATCGTTCGTCTCCGCCAGCGCTTCGAGAGGCCGCGTGTGGAGGACGTCGGAACGGCCGTCGCTTCCACGCTGGAGCGGCTCGACCTCGGTCGGCGCATACGGCCCGGTCAGACCGTGGCCCTCACGGCCGGCAGCCGCGGCATTGCCAACATTCCGGTCGTGCTGCGCGAGACGGCCGGCTTCCTCAAGAAGCTCGGCGCCCGGCCGTTCCTCATCCCCGCGATGGGCAGCCACGGCGGCGGCACGGCCGAGGGACAGCGGCGCATCCTGGAAAGCTACGGCGTCACCGAAGCCTTCGTCGGCGCCCCGATCCGCGCCTCGATGGACGTCGCGACGATCGGTTCCACGCCGGAAGGTTTTCCGGTCTATCTCGACAAGCTGGCGTCGCAGGCCGACCACATCGGCGTCGTGGCCCGCATCAAGCCGCACACCGGCTTTCATGGGCCGATCGAAAGCGGCTTGCTCAAGATGATGATGATCGGCCTCGGCAAGCACGTCGGCGCCCTCGCCTATCACCGCATCTTGCTGGAACAGCCCTACGGCCCCGTTGTGCGCTCCGTCGGACGGGTGATGTGTTCCAAAGCGCCTATCGCCTTCGGTCTAGCGCTGGTCGAGAACGCCTATGACGAAACGGCGCTTATTGAAGCCGTCGGTCCCGACCAGTTCGAGCCGCGCGAGGAGCATTTGCTATGCGAGGCGCGGCGCATGCTGCCACGGCTGCCCTGGCGGCAAGCGGATCTGCTGATCGTCGATGAGATCGGTAAGAACATAAGCGGATCGGGAATGGATACCAATGTCGTGGGCCGCAAGCGGGCGTTCCGCCAGGAGCCGCCGCCGGATCAGCCGGCCATGCGACTGATTTTCGTGCGCGGTCTGAGCAACCACACCCACGGCAACGCGGCCGGCATCGGATTGGCCGATTTCACCACCGTCCGGCTCGTCAAGGCCATGAATTACCGGGCCACCGTGGTCAACTGCTTGACGTCCGGCTACCCGGAAGGCGCCAATTTGCCGGTGCATTTCGAGACGGATCGGGAAACGATCGACGCGGCGCTGGCCATCATCGGCACGCGGCCGCCGGAAGAGGCGCGCGTCCTGCACATCCGCAACACGCTGCACGTGGAAGAAGTAGAGGCGTCGGAACCCTGTTTTGCAGAGCCCGCGGCGACGGATGTAACCCGGCTCGGCGAGGCCCGCCCGTTGGCCTTCGACGAGCACGGCGACCTGCCGCCGATATGATAGATTCCTTACAAGATCGGTTTTATTCAGACCGGACCCGCAAGCCGCGCACGAATTCTTGTTGACACCAGGGATAGGCATCTCCTTTACTAGATCATTGTCCCCCCGGAAGGCGGCGCTACGGCGTTCGCCTCCTGATTCTCCCTGGAACGCCTGCGTCATGACCTCCCCCATCAAACAGCGCCCTCGCCTGAGCCTGCATCCCGGGGCGGAGCCTTTGCCCGGCTGCCGGCTCATCGAGCTGGTCGGCGAGGGCGGCTTCGGCGAGGTCTGGAAGTGCCAGGGGCTGGACGGCCGCATCCGGGCGTTCAAGGCGGTGCGCGACCGTTCCCACGGCCTGGCCAACGACGGCCCCGACGTCGGCCGAGAGCTGCGGGCCGTGACCTGCGTTCGTTCCCTGCAACACCCGCTGCTGCTGGCGGTGGAACGCGCCGAGATCGTCGAAGGGGCGCTGCTCCTCGTCATGGAATGGGCCGACGAATCGCTGTCCGATCAGCTGCAGCGCTGCCGGGATGCAGGGCGAATCGGTTTGCCGCGCGAGCCGCTGCTGGCCTGGCTGAGCGAAGCGGCCGAGGTTCTCGATTTGCTTAACCAGGACCACGGGCTGGCCCACTTGGACGTCAAGCCGCACAACCTGCTGCTGGCAGGCGGCCGGGCCAAGGTCGCTGATTTCGGTCTGGTAAGTCGGCTGAACGGAGGCCCGAGCCTGGCGCCGGAGTGCCGGCCAGGCGTCGTCAGCCCGCTTTACGCCTCGCCGGAGGCCTTCCGCGGCGAACCCAGCCCGGCCAGCGACCAGTACAGCCTCGCCCTGGCGTTCCATGAGCTGCTGACCGGCGCCTTGCCGTTTGCGGCGCGGAACGTGCGCCAGCTGGTGCTGCAACACGCCTTGCATGAGCCGAACCTCGACCGCTTGCCGGAAGCGGATCGGCCCATCGTCGCCCGCGCCCTGGCGAAGGACCCTCCGCGGCGCTTTCCGTCCTGCACCGATTTCGTCCGCGCGCTGGCGGCCAATCCGCCCGACTCGGTCCCGGTGAAATCGGCTTTTCAAGAGCCGGCGTCCTATCGCGTCGCGCGTCGTGGGCTGCGCGAGGAAGAATGCGATGTCCGATCCGTCATGGGTGGAGACGCTGTACCCACGGAATAGGCCGCGGACGACGGCGGCCCCTGCAACAAGATCGCCCGCCAATGGAGGCGCCTGCCGACCATGTCCACTGCACCTGTCTCCACCCCCCGGACGGGACGCGACAGCCGCGTTTCGCCGCGCTTTCCCTGCGACGTACCGGTTTCCTGCCGGCCGCCCTCCGATTGGCGCCGCGGCGGAATGGCGTGGGAAGGCTGGCTGCGAAACGTTTCGGCCGGCGGTCTGCGCGTGGTGCTGTCGCGCCGGTTTGAGCCGGGGGCGGCCCTGGCCGTGGAGGCGCCGGGGTCGGACGGCGACGATTCCTCGTCCATGCTGCTGGCCCGCGTGGTGCATGTTCGGCCGCACCGCGGCGCGGCGTGGTCGCTCGGCTGCTCGTTCGTGAGCCCCCTGAGCGACGAGGAGGTCCAAGAGCTGACGCGATCGGAGACGCTGACCGACGTGGTTTTTCGCGGCACGGCCCCTGGCGGCGTGATGGTGGAGCGCGTCATTCGCAAGCTCAACGGCGTCGGCCGCTGGCCGCTTCGGGTCGGCCGGAAAATCGGCCTGCGCTTGCACGCGACGGCCGGCGCCCAGCCGCTGGTGAAGGTCCGCGTGGACGCCTGCCGCAGCGCGGACGGCCGGCGCATTCTCGAATGCACGTTCGTGGAGCCGCGAGGTGCGGAATTGGCCAAGGCGCTGGGCGGCGCTTGACGATTCAGCGGCGATTTCCCTGACCCCCGCAACACAGGAAGGCGGTTCGGCGACATGAATCCCACAAAACAGCTCGCTCTTGGTCTGCTGGCGCTTCTCTGGTGCGCCCTTCCGGCGTCGGCCGCGGACGGCCCCACCCCGCCTAAAGCCGAGAAGAAAGACGACCCCGGTAAAGAATCGTTCGCGGAGACGACGCACACGATCACAGTCGCCGGCGCCAAGCTGGAATACAGGGCGACGGCCGGCACGCTGCCGCTCAAAGACGACGAGGGCAAGACGACGGCCAACGTCTTTTTCGTCGCCTACACGAAGACCGGCGTGGACGACCTGTCGAAGCGGCCGATCACGTTCGCCTTCAACGGCGGCCCCGGTTCCTCGTCGGTGTGGCTGCACCTCGGCGCCTTCGGCCCCAAGCGCGTGGTCCTCGGCGACGAGGGCGACGCCCCGCAGCCGCCGTACCGCCTGGTGGACAACGAGGACACGCTGCTCGACCTGACCGACCTGGTTTTCATCGACCCGGTCAGCACCGGCTACAGCCGCTCGCCGGAACCCAAGGAGGAGGCCCAGTTCCACAGCGTCGAGGGCGACGTCCACTCGGTCGGCGACTTCATCCGTCTCTACGTGACGCGCTTCAACCGTTGGCAGTCGCCGAAATTCCTGGCCGGCGAGAGCTACGGTACGACGCGCGCCGCCGGGCTATCCGGCTACCTTCAGGATCGGCATGGTCTGTATCTGAACGGCATCATCCTTGTTTCGGCGGTCCTGAATTTCGAAACGCTCCGTTTCGGCGACGGCAACGATCTTCCTTACGTCCTTTTCCTGCCCACCTACACGGCCGCGGCCGCCTACCACAAGAAGCTGTCGTCGGACCTGCGCTCGGACCTGCCGAAAACGCTGGCGGAAGTCGAGAAATTCGCCCTCGGCGAATACGCGACGGCCCTGATGAAGGGCGACGCCCTGCCGGAGGACGAGCGCCGCGAGATCGAGCAGAAGCTGGCCCGCTACACCGGGCTGTCGGCCGATTTCATCGCCCGCAACAACCTGCGCATCGACCAGTCGCGGTTTTGCAAGGAATTGCTGCGCGACGAGCATCGGGTGGCGGGCCGCTACGACAGCCGCATCACGGGGCCGGACTCCGACCCTGCAACCGAACGGCCGGGCTACGACCCGAGCGACGCCGCCGTGAAGGGCGCCTTCACGGCCGCCTTCAACGAGTACGCGCGAAACGAGCTGAAGTACGACAACGACGCGACGTATGAGATCCTCACCACCAAAGTGCAGCCGTGGGACTTCGGCGATGCGAAAAATCGGTTTCTGAACGTAGGGCCGACGTTGCAGAAAGCGATGACGCAGAACCGCGACCTGCGCGTGTTCGTGGCCAACGGCCATTACGACCTGGCGACGCCGTTTCTGGCGACGGAGTACACATTCAACCACCTGGGTCTGGAACCGGCCCTGCGCGACCACGTTACGATGGGGTACTACGATGCCGGCCACATGATGTACATCCGGCCGTCGGAACATGCGAAGCTGAAGAAGGACTTGGCGGCGTTTTACAAGTCGGCGCTGCCGAAGTAAGGCAATCCACCACCCTGTCTTTGCTAACAGCTAATAGCTGTCAGCTAATAGCTGTTAGCAAGATGGACGACTTCCGAGATCCCATGTCTACACCGGAACCCATCCGTCTGACGAAAACGGCCAAACGCGCCGGCTGCGCCGCCAAGCAGCCGCCCGGCTATCTGCTGCCGTTGCTCGGCCGTCTCACGACGCTGGCCGATCCCAACGTCCTGGTCGGCAGCGCCACGGCCGACGATGCGGCGGTCTACAAGCTCAGCGACGACCTCGCCCTCGTGCTGACCACCGACTTCTTCACGCCCATTGTGGATCGACCTTATGATTTCGGCGCCGTCGCCGCCGCCAATGCGCTCAGCGACGTGTACGCCATGGGCGGCAAGCCGCTCACGGCCATGAACCTCGTCGGCTTCCCCGACGCCCTCTTGCCGGTGGAGGTGCTGGGCGACATCCTGCGCGGCGCCGCGGACAAAGCGGCCGAGGCCGGCGTCGCCATCGTCGGCGGCCACACCATCAAGAGCGAGGAGCCGATTTTTGGGTTAGCCGTCGTTGGCACGGTGCATCCCGACCGCGTGCTGACCAACGCCTGCGCCCGGCCCGGCGATGCGCTGGTCCTAAGCAAGCCGCTCGGCCTGGGCGTCATCACCACGGCCGCGAAGAACGACGAGGACCGGCTCGGCGCCATCGGCGCCGCCATCGAACAGATGACGACGCTCAACCGTTCGGCCGGCGAAGCGGTCGTCGCGGTCGGCGCCCATGCGCTGACCGACGTGACCGGCTTCGGCTTGCTCGGCCACCTGCGCAACCTGACGGCCGCGAGCCACGTGACGGCCCGCGTCTGGTTGGAGCGCGTACCCGTGCTGCCGGCCGCGTGGGAATATGTCCGTGCGGGCATCGCACCGGGCGGGACGCACGCCAACTGGCGCTTCCTCAACGATTGGGTCGATTATGAATCCGGCATCTCCAAAGAAGAACAATTGATCCTTTGCGACGCGCAAACGTCCGGCGGCCTTCTGGCCGCCGTGCCCGCCGATCGGGCTGACGAGTTGGTGCGGTCTCTGCGCGCCCGCGGCCTGAACTGGGCCGCAACGGTCGGCCGCATCGAGGCCGCGGGGAATGGGCGCATCGCCGTTTCCCGGACGGCGGGTTGACCGTCCCTATTTCGACGCGGGCCGGTCCGCAATCGCCGCTCGCACCGCCGGCGGCAGCGGGGCGTCGGCGCCCTTGATGCTCCGCCAGAGGATCTCGTTCAGCTCGCAGTCGTCGGCCAGGTCGTAGTCGCTGAAATCCATCTTGCCGGAGCGCTCCGCCCCGTAGGTCTTCTTTGTGTTCACCTCCGTCAGGTCGATGCGGGCCTTTTCGGCGTCAAACGGCTTGAGATCGGCCTTGTCGGTGAAAGAAGGGAACATCGGCCGGGCGGCCGCGTCGTACTGGCTCAGCGGTTCCAGACCCAGAATCAGCTCCATCGTGCGCACCATGCTTACGGTGCTGTATTGCGTCGAATCGACGGCGCCGCGCTTGGTATAGGGGCTGACGACCAGGCCGACCGTGCGGTGGCAATCCACGTGGTCGGCACCGTTCTGGGCGTCGTCCTCGATCACGAAAATCGCGGTTTCCTTCCACAGAGGGCCGTGCGAAACCGCCTCGATCAGCCGGCCCAGCGCCAGATCGTTGCTGGCCACGCACGCCCTCGGCGTGAACGTTCCCACCGTCGTGCCGGTCGTGTGGTCCTCGCCGAGGCTCATCACGATGAAGCGCGGCATCGTGCCGTTCTGCACGAAGTCGTTGTATTCCTTCAAAAAGATGTCCACATTATCCGGATCGCGCTTTTTGACGCCTTTCATGGCCGGCGGCGCGTAGTATTCGGGGCAGATGTGGCCGACCAGGCCGGGCACGCGCCCTTCCATCTTGGCGGCGCCGTCGCCGGTGCTGACGCGCTTGCCGTATTCGCCGTAGCTGCGATAACCTAGGCCGGCGCGGGCGCAGGCGTCCCACAAATAACCGGACGGGGCGTTGGAGAGGTCGCCGTCGTCGTCGTCCTCCACGCCCTTGCGCTTGGAATAGGTCAGGTGCCAATCGCGGGCGATGTAGTCGGTGTGGTAGGCCATCGTGGACCACGGATGGCCGTCGCGCGACACCTGGCCGTTGCAGTAGAGGTTGTCCAGCAGCACGAACTCCTCGGCCAACTTGTGGTGGTTGGGCGTCACGTCGCGGCCGAACATCACCAGGGCCGGATCGCCGTCGCCCTGCTTGAGATCGCCGAACACCTGATCGTAGGTGCGATTCTCCTTGATGATGTAGATGACGTACTTGATCGGCGAGGGATCGCCCGGCTTCGCTGGGATCGCGGTGCGCTCGGCCGACGGCGGGGCAGCGGCCAGCAGCTTGTCGGAATACGGACAATTGCGGTAAACGACGGCGGTGTACTCGGCCAGCTTCTTTTCATCGGGCACGGGCACGACCGACAGCGCCCCGCTCATCAGGTTGCCGATGTAGGGGAACGGCGTGGACGGTTTGCCGTCGGGTCCTTTCGGCACGTCGTCGCCGGGCTTGTTCTTGTCCGTGAACAGCGGGTTCGGCTTGGTTTCATTGCCCTTGCCGACGCCGACGAGGAGCAGGGGCGGGGTAGCCCCGCCCCTACCGGGCGTGACGGCGACGGCGGTGGGATACCAGCCGGTCGGAATGAAGCCGGTCACTTGACTCTTTCGCGGGTCGGAAATATCGATGACGGCGACGCAGTTGTTGTCGGCGTTGGCGACGTAGAGCGTCTTGCCGTCCGGCGCCACGGCCAGGGCGTCGGGCGTGCTGCCTTCCGGCGCGTGCGGGAAAAGCGAGGTGCGGATCGTTTCGAGGACTACGCCGGCCTTCTGGTCGATGACCGCAACGCTGTTGCTGGAAGCGCAGGCGACGAAGAGACGGTCGTCGGTCGGATGCAGGGCCAGCTGGTTGGGATGCTCGCCGACCGGAATCTTGGCGACGACGCGGAGGCTCTGCACATCGACGGCGAGGACGGCCCGGCCAGCCCAGTCGGAGACGTAGAGCAGGGCGCCGTTGCGGCCCAGCAGCACGTCATAGGGCCGAACGCCGCACGGAGCGGTCTTCTCCACGGCGGCGTCGCCGAGCTTGGTCGCCGTCAGCGTCGCCTTGTTGATGTCGAGCGAGTAGAGCATCTGGTTCTTGGCGTCGAAGAACACGCCGCTGCGGAACGACGTGATCTTGGGCTTGTCCTGCTCCGCCGGCTTGTCGTCCGCCTTCGGTTTGACCGGCTCCGGCTCGGCCGGGCTGGTAAGCGTGAGCTTGAGGTCTTTCAAGTCGTAGGTATGCAACATCGCCGCTCCGCCGCCCGACCACCAGACGCGATCCTGCTCGGGGCTGACGGCGAGCCCGAACCAGCTTTGGCGCACGGTCTGCCGCTCCACCACTTTCAGCGATTCCAGATCGACGATGGAGAGTTCATGCTTGTTGTAGCCGCTCGTGGCGATGAGGGCGTGCTTGCCGTCGGCCAAGGGGATGATGTTAAGCGGCAGGTCGGACAGCGGAACCTGTTTGCCGGCCGGCGTGATGGTCCAGCCGTTGGGAAGGAGGAAACCGGCGTCGGTGGGTCCGGGACGGGCCGGGCCATCGCCGGCGGTTGCGCCCAGGGCGAACAGGGCCGACGCCAATGCGGCGGCAACGAAGGTGCGGTGCGTCATGACGGCGTGTTCCCGCGAATGAGGAGGAGGCGATGCCAGCTATTGTCGCGGCGGCGGCGACCGAGTCCAGCGAGTTTTTGGTGAAGAAAAGGCGGACGGGACCAACCGCCAAGACGCCAAGAACGCCAAGAAAAGAAATCATGAGTAAATGATGCGCTGGATGCCGTTCTTGAGGACAGTCGTGTTGAAGTTGATGAGCAAGCCGAGGTGCAAGCCGGTCGCTTTCAAGTAGGAGATGACCTGGGCCTTGTGGATTGGCGCCAGGGCGTCCACGGCTTTCAGTTCCACGACGAGGGCGTCGTCCACCAGCAAGTCGAGGAAACCCTCGCCGATGTCGCGTCCCTTGTACGTCAGATTCACCGGACGCTGCGGCACGAAAGGGACTCCATGCAGCTCCAGCTCGATTTCAAGGGCCTTCTGATACACCTTCTCCAGATAACCCGGCCCCAGCAGTCGATGCACTTCGATGGCCGCGCCGATGACGGCGTGCGCCAGCTCATCCAAATGCTTTTCTGGTTCTCTCTTGGCGTTCTCTGCGTCTTGGCGGTTCATTTATCCCACCTCCGCCAGTTCCAGCGTCTTGCCGTATCTCCGCCACACCTCCGCTCGCAGCCGGGCATGTTGCGGCCGCCGCAATTGCGCGTCCGCCTTCACCAGCGCCAGGGCGTCGCGTCGCGCATCGCTCAGCAGGTCGGCGTCGGCGATCAGGTCGCCGAAGCGCAGATCGCCCAGGCCGTGCTGGCGGGCGCCGAAGAATTGGCCCACGCCGCGCAGCCGCATGTCCATCTCGGCCAGGGCGAAGCCGTCGCGCAGCCGGGCGAACGCCTTCAACCGCTCGCGGCTTTCGTCGTTGCCCGGCGCCGCAAAGACGTAGCATTCGCCGGCCGTCGGTCCGCGGCTCACCCGGCCGCGCAATTGGTGGAGCTGCGACAGGCCGAAACGCTCCGCGTGCTCCACCACCAGCAGCGTTGCGTTCGGCACGTCCACGCCGACCTCGATCACCGTCGTGCAGACCAGCAGCTGAATCTCGCCGGCTCGAAACCGACGCATCACCTCGTCTTTCTCCTTCTCGTCCATCCGGCCGTGCAATAGCCCCAAGCGAAATTCGCGGAACGGCCCGGCCTGCAATTCCGCATAGGTTTCCGTCGCCGCCTTCACGTCGAGAACGGCTGATTCCTCCACCAAGGGGCATACGATATATCCCTGTTTGCCCGCCGTCAGGCCGTCGCGCAACCGCTGATAAACGCGCTCGCGCTGATCGGCCTCCACCCAGCGCGTGACCACCGGTTTGCGGCCTGGCGGCAGCTGGCGCATCACCGAGACGTCCAGGTCGCCGAAGACGGCCAGGGCGGCGGTGCGCGGGATGGGCGTCGCCGTCATGACCAGATAATGCGGATCGGCGGCCAGCTTGCGGAAGCGCGCCCGCTGGTGGACGCCGAAGCGGTGCTGCTCGTCCACCACCACCAGGCCCAGCCGGGCGAACTGCACGTCCTCCTGCACCAGCGCCTGCGTGCCGACGACTAAATCGATCTCCCCCGTCCGCAGCTTCTCCAGTGCCTCCCGCCGCTCCCTTGGCGTCAGGCCGCCGGTCAGCAGGAGGCGGCGCACGCGGCTGTGAGCGAGGTAGCGCTCCAGGGTGCGGAAATGCTGGCGGGCCAGCACCTCGGTCGGCGCCATGAGGGCGGCCTGATGTTTGTCGGCCACGGCGACGAGCAGGGCGTAGACGGCCACGGCGGTCTTGCCCGCGCCGACGTCGGCCTGCAGCAGCCGCTGCATGGGTCGTTCGCTCGCCAGGTCGCGGCAAATCTGCGCAACGGCCCGGTCCTGGTCGCCCGTCAGCGCGAACGGAAACAACCGGCGAATGCGGAGGTCCAGGGTCGGGCTGGTCGGCAATACCGGCGCCCGGCCGCGGTCGCGCACCTCGCGACGGCGCAGCGCCAAACCCAATTGCAGCAGCAGGAATTCCTCGTAAATGAAGCGCCGCCGCGCTCGCAGCGCCTCCTCCACAGACCGTGGGAAATGCACGGTTCGCAGCGCCTCGGCCGCGCTGGGCCAGTCGTGCAAGCCCCGCAACGACTCCGGCAAGTTCTCGACCACCTTGGCGCCGCATCGATCCAGCGCCTTGCGGATGAGCGGCCGGAGATGGTCGGGCCGCAAGCCTTCGGTCAGCGGATAAACCGGCACGACGCCGGGCGATGCGGCCGCGCCGCCGTCCAGCGCCTGGACGCGCGGGTTGTTCATTTGCCAGTGGCCGGCCCGCCATTTCGGCTTGCCGCTGAACGACAGGCGCTGGCCGAAGCGGAAACGGCTCGCGGCGTAGGGCTGGTTGAACCAGACGCCTTCGAGGCAATGCACGCCGTCGTCGCACAGCACCACGCTCACCAGCGTGCCGCCGGACGCTAAACTGCGACCTTCGATCTCCACGACTTCGCCCTGGGCGGTCTGCGGCACGTCGGCGGCGAGGGCGGCGATGGGCCGCAGGTCGGTCAGGTCCTCGTAGGATCGCGGAAAGTGAAAAAGCAGATCGCCGACGGTGCGCAGGCCGAGCCGGCCGAGCAGTTCCAGCCGAGTCGGCGTGGCGCCGGGCAGCGTCTGAAGATCGGCCGCCAGGGCATCGTCGGGAGTTTCGCTGGACACCGTCGCACCTGCTGCATGGCCGGGACCGTTTGTGAATACTAGGATCGTTCAAACTTTCCGGCGACGCAAGCCTGGGAGGCGTGAGAAATGGTGCGGGCGGTCGGCTGGGCGAACGGCGCCGCAACTTGTAGTTTTGGCCGGCACGATTTTCAACGACCGCCGCATGACGAAGCCGATCGGCGCCGGCATCCGCGCCGGTGCGGGGATTGCATCTCATGCTTTAGCAGACACTTGCGCCCCAATCCGCGAAAAACCGCTTGACAGAAAATCGCATTGGTATCCCGCTTGCAACAGGGGAGCGGCGTTAACGCACATCGCAACCCATCTCACGCTGGAGGCTGAGTCATGCAGGTCGAACTGTCTTGCCCGCGCTGCTTCTGCCGGTTTTCCGCCGCTCCCGAAACGCCGGCCGCCGAAGTGCTGGACCGCATGGCCGACGGCGGGCCGTGGTACGCCCTGGGCGACGGCGAAACCTTTGAGGATATGATCTTCTCGACGCTCTTTTCCTGCGGCGTCATCCGCTGCAGCGATTGCGGCGAACCGGTCAGCGTCACCGAAGAAAGCCTGGGGCAACTGACGATGGAAGTGCTGGGCAGCTGGTGAATCCGTCGGCCGACCCATGACCCAGCCGGCGCCCCGGGCTTCCCGCGCCCGGGCCGCCGGTTTCGCCATTCCACCAGTGCCGCCACGGCGGGTTTTGACTCGTCCGTATAATAGGAGTGAACGAGAGGCGGCCGATCTGTGTCCATCAGGTGAGTCCGAATCGAATCGCGAGAAAGGCGGAAGTGTCATGGCGAACGCCAATGTGGTGCAGCTCAACGACGCCAACTGGGAAAAGGAAGTCGTCCAGAGCGACAAGCCGGTGCTGGTGGATTTCTGGGCGGTCTGGTGCGGACCGTGCCGGGCGCTGGGGCCGACCATCGACAAACTGGCCGACAAATACGCCGGCAAAGTCAAAGTCGGCAAACTCAACGTGGATGAGGCGCAGGAAACCGCGGCGACCTACGGCGTCTCGTCCATTCCTCTGGTGATGCTGTTCAACGGCAGCGCCCAGCCCGTCGATCAGGCGGTCGGGCTGAGCCGCGAAGACGTCTACGACAAAATGATCAGCCGCGTTCTGAAATAATGCAGAAGTCCGAATGCAGAATGCAGAATGCAGAACCACTTTTGTCCTCAATTCTGCATTCTGACTTCCGCATTCCGCATTCCATATTGAACCCCCCTGCACCATCCGGCCGATACAACCAGAAGACTCGCGCGCCGAGTCTCTGGAGGTCTGCCGGATGGAAGCTCCCGTCAACGCATCCTCGGCCGGCGGCGACGCCTTGGCCGCGGAGTTGGTCGTGGTCGGCGGCCGGCTCAGCGGGACCCGCCGACCGTTGACCGGGCCGCTTACCCTGTTCGGCCAGGCGGCCGGCTGCGAGGTCCATCTCAGCATTGAAGGCGTTCAACCTCTGCACGCCGCGCTTGTCCATGGGCCGAACGGCTTTCTCCTTCGCGATCTGGCCGGCGTCGGCGACGTGCTGGTAAACGACCAACCGGCTTCCACCACGCCTCTTCGTCCCGGCGATGAAATCGCCGTCGGTCCCTTTCGGTTCCGCCTGGAAGCAGCGGCGGCGTCGGTCGAGCAGGCCGTCGAGGCAGAGCGCGACGCCTTGCGCATCCAGGCCGCCGCCGTGGCCGCCCAGCAGACGGCGCTGAACGAGGAGGAAATGCGCCTGAACCAGCGCCGCGGGACGCTGGACCAGCAAGAGGAACAGCTGGCGGCGCGCCTGGAAGAGCGCCGACAGCGGGTGCTGGAGCTGCAGGAACAAACACGTCAGCAGCGGGAAGAGTTCGAGTCGGTTCGTGGCGCGTCCGAAGCGGAACTGAACGGCGTGCGCAAGACCCTGCAAGCGGAGCGCGCCGCCGCCGGCGCCGCGATGAAGCAAGCCCGCGCGGATCGGCAGCGATTGCGGGAGCTGCGCAAGCGGCTGCGCCGCCGCTGGCGGCTGCACTGGGGCCAGCAGGAAAACGATCTGCGCCGACGAGAAAAGGAGTTGTCGGCTCGGCAGAGTCGTTTGGAGCAAGAGGCCGCCAAGGTGAAGCGCGCCCAGGCGACGTTGGCCGACGAGCGTCTTCGGCTCAGCAGCGACGCGGAGCTGGCGCAGCGCCGGCTGCGCGAACAGGGGCAGGAGCTGGCGCTGGCGCAGCAGCAATGGGAAACCAATCTCAACGAGGAAAACGCCGCGCGGCGGAGACGGACCGCAGAACTCGATGCGCGGGCGGCGGCGCTGGCCGAGGCCGAGCAGGTCTGGTCGCAGCGCGAACGGTCGGTGCGCCTGATGACGGCGGGGCTGCATCGGGAAAGCGCGGGTCTCGAAGCGCGCATTCGCAGTCAGCGCGAAAAGCTGGCGGAGACGGAGGCGGCCGTCGCTAAACTCCAGGCGGAGCATGCGGACGTCAACTCTGGTACAGCCCTTTTTGCAACCGCGGCGCCACCGCCTGTTGCGGAACGGATTGCTGCGGGGGATGAACGAACCGCTTTGCTGGATGACGTCGCCGACCGCCTGACCGATCAGCGCGCCCACCTGCTGGAACAATGGCGGAGGCTGCTGCAGGTGCAGGACGAATGGCGCCGCGGCCGCGAGCAAGGGTTGGCCGAGATGGAAGCGGGCGGCCGAGCGCTGTACGAACGAGAACAGCGCGTCCTGGTGCAAGAGCGCCGCTTGGACGCCGCGACGGCCGAATTGCGGCAAAAGCAACAGGATCTATCGCAGATGTGTCTTTTCTTGGAGGGATGGCAGGCTCGGCTGAAGGCGCGGGACGCGGCATGGCAAACGGAGCGCGCGGCTTTGACGGCGGAGGTCCAGGTCCGGGAAGAGGCGGCCGGCCTGCAACTGCAACGGCTAGAGGACCTGACGCGGCGGCGCGAGGCGCAGCGCGGCCAGGAGGCGGAGGAACTGGCCGCCGCCCGCGAGCGCTGCGAGGACCTGCGCCGCCAATACGTCGCCTTGTGGGACGAGTGCCGACAGCGGCGGGCGGAGCTGGCGCGCGAGCAGCGTGACCTGGCTGCGCGAATGCTGGCGGTCGAGCAGCTGCGGCTGGAGGTCGTCGGCAAGGCGCCCCACTCGGCGCGGGCTGAACGCCGAATGGAACGGGTGCAGCGGCGGAATTTGGCTCGGTTGGAATCGGCGGAGCGCGAGATCGACGCCGCACGCAAGGGCCTCGCCGCCGAGGGGGCGCGACTGAATGCATCGGCGACGCATCTCCATCGGCAGCAGACCGAGGCCGCGGCGCGATGGGAAAAGCAAGCGCGGGAACAGACGGCCTGGGAAAACCGGCTCGCCGCGGCCGAGGACGCGGAGCAGCGCCGAGTGCTGGAATTGCAACGCCTCTGCGCCCAGCGCGATCGAAACGAGCACTTGATTTCCCAGCTGCGCGAGGAGATCGAACACGTCGCCGGTCTGCTGATGGAGGAGGCGCCGGCGCCGCCGGCTGCGGCGCAGGCGGCGTAACGCAGTCGGCGCGCGCCAAACCCCGGGCCAGCGGCCCGGGGCTTTTCCTTTTGGGGATCGGCGAATCACTTCTTGTCCGCGTTCGAGGAACGCCTTACTTCTTGGCGTCGGTCTTGTCGTCCGCCTTGGGGAAAACGCACACCTTCTGCACGTCCGTCACATCCTTCATGTAGTCGCCGAAATACGTGCGGAAGACCTGCGGCGTAATGCCGCCGTGGTTGAGCAGCGGCAAGCCCACCTTGACCTTCTTGAATTTCGCGTCGAGGTAAACCGCGCTGGGGCCGATGTCGTTGTTCTTTTCCAGGAGCTTCTGCAGCATCGCGGCCGGAAGCTGGCCGTCGGCGGGCATGTCGGCGACGGAGCTGGTGATCCACAGCTCATCCTTGTCGTTGCTCAGCGACACGTCGATGTAATAGGTCCAGTCGCCCTGGTCGACCTTCACCGTGTAGATGCTCGTCTTTTCCAGCTTCTCCACCTTCGGATCGTAGCCCATGTTCTGGAGCATGGTCAGCAGGCTTTCGTCGGTGAGCGGGGCCGCGACCGCCGCGGGTTTGTCCGTCTTGGGCGCCGGCGTCGGACCATCCGCCCGCGCCTGCATCCCGGCCAAGGTCAACGCCATGATCCCCGCCGTCGCCAGCTTTGCAAACTTCGACATGTGCAATCTCCTTTGTTTGGGTCGGCGCCGTGAAGGGGTCCGCCGCCCGGTCCAGGTTTCAGAATTTGGCCGTCGCATTCGGCTCGTCTACTCCTGTTACGCGCGCTCTGGCGAGGTGTTACGCGGAAAAAATCTCCGCACACCAACCCGAAGCGCAAGCGAGGGATTCGGTCCAATCTCTCGCTTGCGCTTCGGGTTGGTGTGCGACTTTAGTGGAATTCGGTAAATTGTGACGGAAATTGCTTGACAAGCGCGCAAGAGGCCGTCATAAATAAGCAAAATCAATCATGGAATGATAGATTTTCCTCAAGTTCTGTCAGGTGGGTGCCGTGCTGGTCGAAGAACGTCGGCAACGGGTGCTGGATTTAATCAGTAAGCGCGGCTTCATCGCCTTGACCGACCTGGCGCGGGCGGTGCAAGCGTCGGAATCGACTTTGCGCCGCGACCTGGATTACTGGCATCAGCAAGGGGCGGTGCGGCGCACGCACGGCGGCGCCATCTACATCGCCGACGGCCAGGCGCTGCCGGCGCTGGATGAACGGTCGGCGGCGCAGCTGGAGGAGAAGCGGGCGATCGCTCGATCGGCCGTCGCCCGGTTGAACGACGGCGAGGCCGTGCTGCTGGACGGCGGCACGACCACGCTGGAAACGGCGCGTCTGCTGGTCGGCCGGCCCATGCAGATCGTGACGAATAGTCTGCCGATCGCGGCCCTGTTCGCTAACAGCCACGAAACGGACCTCGTAATTCTCGGCGGTTACGTCTACCCCAAGACGGGCGTGGCGTTGGGCCCGCTGACGGTGCGGATGCTGGACGAGGTCCACGTTCATCAAGCGGTGCTGAGCGTCGGCGGCGTGACGGCCAGGGGACTGTTCAACAGCAACCTGCTGCTGGTGGAGACGGAGCGGCGGATGCTGCGGTCGGCCGACGAGGTGGTGATCGTGGCGGACCACACGAAGATCGGCCGACCGGCGCTGGCGTTTCTGTGCGATTTCGCGGCGGTGGACACGTTCATCACCGACGCCGGCCTGGCGCCGGAGCAGCGGGCGCTGCTGGAACAGAGCGAGGTCCGGCTCATTGTGGCCGGCGAGACGGAGGAGCAGCAGCCATGAGCACGGCCGTGCTGGACCGTTCCCTGGTGGAGCGCCTGGTGCGCGAGGCCCTGAAGACGCGGACGAACGGGCATGCCCCCTCGCTCCCAACCCCTTCTGCCAATGGGGCGAAAGGGGAAGTTGGCCGCCAGCCGCATGCGGTGGTGGTCAACGTCTCGGCCCGCCACTGCCACGTCACGCAGGAAGACCTCGAAACGCTGTTCGGCAAGGGCCGCACGCTGACGCCGTTCAAGCAGCTCTACCAGGACGGCTTTTTCGCGGCGGAAGAGGCGGTGACGCTGATCGGGCCGCGACATCGCATGATTACGAACCTGCGCATCCTCGGTCCCTGCCGCGACCACAGCCAGGTGGAGCTGGCGTTCACCGATGCGGTGATGCTCGGCCTCGACGTGCCGGTGCGGAAGAGCGGCGATCATCGGGATTCGCCCGGCGCTTATCTCATGGGCCCGGCCGGCATGATCCGGCTGGAGCGCGGCGTGATCCGGCACGAGCGGCACGTTCACATGGGTCCGGCCGACGCGGCGCATTACGGCGTCAAGGACGGCGACCGATTGAACCTGCGAATCAAGAGCGACTGTTCGGCGGTGTTGGAGGACCTTCTGTGTCGGTTGGCCCCGGCGTCCAAGCTGGAAGTGCATCTCGACACGGACGAGGGCAATGCGGTGAATCTGGCGCGGGCGACGCACCTGGAACTTTTCAAGTAATCGGAGACCGAAAATGGCGGGTACTCATCTCGAAGCCCTTGGCATGATCGAGACCAAGGGGCTGGTGCCGCTGGTCGAGGCCAGCGACGCGATGCTGAAGGCGGCCAACGTGACGTTGGTCGGTTGGCAAAAGATCGGCAGCGGCATGGTGACGGCCTTCGTGGTCGGCGACGTGGCCGCGGTGAAAGCGGCCATCGACGCCGGCTCGGCGGCGGCCGGCCGGGTCGGCGAAGTCGTCGGCGTGCAGGTCATTCCCCGGCCGCATGAGGACCTCGGTGCGGTCCTGCCCCTGGCGGGCAAGAAAGCGACTCCGGCCCCGGCCGGCGTGAGCGGTTCGTGAACTTACACCCCTAAGAGGACCCCATAAATGGCAAGTATGAACGGCAACAGCCGCAACGGCAACGGCGAGGCGCTCGGCCTGATCGAGACGAAGGGCCTGATCGCGACGATCGCGGCGACGGATGCAATGTGCAAGGCGGCGAACATCGCGTTCGCCGGCCAGGTGCAGATCGGCAATGCGTTTGTGACGACGTTCGTCCGCGGAGACGTCGGCTCGGTGCGGGCGGCGGTGGACGCCGGCGCCCAGGCGGCCAGCGCCAACGGCGAGCTGGTCAGCGCCCACGTCATCCCACGCCCCGAGCAGGATGTGCTGGAAATGTTTCTTGGCAAATAGCTATTAGCTAATAGCTGATAGCTAATAGCTGAAAATGAAAATCCTCGTGGCCAACCTGGGCAGCACCAGCTTCAAGTACCGCCTGTTCGACATGGCGGACGAGCGGGTGCTTGCGCGCGGCGGTGTGGAGCGGATCGGCTCGCCGCAGTCGCGCGCCTTCGTGGAAGCCGGCGGCCAGCGCGAGGAATCGACCGTCGAGGCGCGCGACCACGCGGCGGCGGTGCGGCTTTGCCTGCGCCAGCTGGCCGACCCGAAGCGGCTCTGCCTGGAAAGCCCGTCGGAGCTGGCGGCCATCGGTTTCAAAGCGGTCCACGCACAGGGAGTCAGCGGGGTGCAGCGCGTCGATGACATGGTCTTGTCAGCGATGGAAGCGTACAGCGACGTGGCGCCGGCCCACAACCCGCCGTACGTCGCGGCCATGCGGCTGCTGTCGCGCGAGCTGCCGGAGATTCCGCTGGTCGCGGCCTTCGAGACGGGCTTTCACGAATCCATCGCGCCGGCGGAACGCCTCTACGCCGTCCCGCTGGAATGGGCGACGAAGCATGGAGTCCAGCGCTGGGGTTTCCACGGCGCCAGCCACCGCTACGTCGCCGGCCGGACCGCCCAGCTGCTGGGCAAGCTGGACGCCCGGATCATCTCGTGCCACCTCGGCGGCAGCAGCTCTTTGTGCGCCATCGAGGGGGGTGCGTCGGTCGCCAACAGCCTGGGCATGAGTCCGCAGAGCGGCTTGCCGCACAACAACCGCGTCGGCGACTTCGACGTGTTCGCCCTGCCGCCGCTGATGCGGGCCACCGGCAAGACGCTGGAACAGATCCTCGACGACCTGGCGAACCGGTCCGGTCTTCTCGGCCTGAGCGGCCACCGCGATCTGCGCGACATCGAGGCGGCGGCGGCTCGCGGCGAGGCGGCGGCCATGACGGCCCTGGACGTGTTCGTCGCTTCGGTGCGGCATTACCTCGGCGCCTACCTGCTGCTGCTGGGCGGGGCCGATGCGATCGCGTTCACCGGCGGCATCGGCGAGAACTCGTCGCGGATGCGGGAAGCGGTTTGCGCCGACCTTGGCTGGTTCGGCATCTATCTCGATCCGGTTCGGAATGGGAGCGCGAAGGGCGAGGCGCCGATCCACGACGTCGGCAGCCGCGTCCAACTGTGGATCATGCCCACGAACGAAGAGCTGGTCGTGGCCCGGCAGGCGAAGGCGCTGCTGGAAGGGAAATAACGGAGCGAGGCGGCCATGTTCCTGGCGAAAGTGACTGGCGTGGTCGTAGCGACGCAAAAGGCGGAGTCCATGACCGGCTCGAAGCTGCTGACCGTGGAGCCGTTGCGGGTCGATCCGCAGGGGCGCGACCGCCTCGTCGGCACGGGCCGCACCTTCGTCTGCGTGGACACCGTGGGGGCCGGCCAGGGCGAGATGGTGCTGATCTGCCAGGGATCGAGCGCCCGCTTCACGCCGGAAACGGAAAAGCTGCCGATCGACGCCGCCGTCATCGGCATCGTAGACAGCGTCAACGTCGAGGGGCGGACGGTCTTCTCGACAAGGGGATAAGAGATTTCACCGCGGAGAACGCAGAGAGCGCAGAGAAAAGAAAGACAATTGGCCGGAAGCCATAATGTTCCTTGGGAACCCTCTCTTGTTTTCTCTCTGCGTTCTCTGCGTTCTCCGCGGTGAA
>DATKHW010000648.1:0-10341 GCA_035546275.1 Gemmataceae bacterium | reverse complement strand
AGCGGTTAGACGCAACCTGCGGCCGCTTTGAGGCGGCCTGGAAAGCCGGCAAGCCGCCTGACATCGACGCATTTCTCGCCGAGACGACCGGCGCGGAGCGCATGGCGCTGCTGAAAGAGCTGATCCGCCTCGACGTCTTCTACCGCCGGCAGTGCGGGGACGCGGTCGGATCGGCGGAGTATCAGACGCGCTTTCCGGAATTGGATCGGGCCTGGCTCGACCGGGAGATCGGGAACCATTCGTCCGGCGAAACGACGTTGGCGCAGCCGATGGCGCCTGGCGAGGGCGCCAAGCCGCCGGGCGCATCGGTCTTGCCGCTCGTTCCCGGCTATGAGATCGTGCGCGAGTTGGGCCGCGGAGGCATGGCCGTCGTTTACGAGGCGCGCCACATCCAGCTCAACCGGCGCGTCGCCTTAAAGACCATACGAGCCGATAAGATCGACGAGGCGGGCTATCTCGCGCGCTTCCGAACGGAAGCGGAAGCGATCGCCCGCTTCCAGCACCCCAACATCGTGCCCATCTACGAGGTCGGCGAACACGACGGCTTGCATTTCTTCTCGATGGAGCTGTGCCCCGGCGGATCGCTGGAGCAGAAGCCGGGCGGCTTGCTGTCGCCGCCGCGGCAGGCGGCCGGCCTGATCGAAACGCTGGCACGAGCCGTCCACGCGGCCCACAGCAAGGGCGTCGTTCACCGCGACCTGAAACCGGGCAACGTACTGCTGGCGGAGGACGGCGCGCCCAAGATCGCTGATTTCGGTTTGGCGAAAAGGCTGGACGCCCAACAGGGGCCGACGATCAGCAACGTCATCTTGGGCAGCGCTTATTACATGGCGCCGGAACAGGCGAAGGGCAAGAGCATGGAGGCCGGCCCCGCGGCGGACATCTACGCCTTGGGCGCGATCTTCTACGAATGCCTCACGGGGCGTCCGCCGTTCATGTCGGCGAACCTGCTGGACACCCTGGCGCAAGTGGCGAACGAGCCGCCAGTCCCGGTGCGCCGCCTGCAACCCAAGACGCCGCGCGATTTGGAGACGATTTGCCTCAAGTGTCTCCAGAAAGAGCCGGACCAGCGCTATGCGACGGCGGCGGACCTGGCGGACGACCTGCGGCGCTTCCTGGATGGCGACGTCATTACAGCCAAGCCGCCGTCGCTGTGGCGTCGGGCTGTTCGCCTGGCGAAGCGCCGGCGACTGGCGCTGACGGCGGCGGTGTGCGTCATTCTGATCGCGGCGGCGTTCCTCGTCGCCTGGTTTTGGGTACACAAGTCGCAATCTCATGAACAAGAGATTCAGACCCATCAACAAGAGATTCAGAAGGCCATGCGGGAGTCGCTGCCCGGCGTTTTGCAGCGATTCGACGAGGACCTTCTCTTTTCCCGCAAGGGCGTGGGCGATTTCGACGCCGTTCAGCAGGACCTCCAAACGAAGGCGGCGCTCTACGAAAAGTATCTCCGGGCCAAGGACGCCGACCCGACGGCTCGGGAGGAACTCGGGGACATTTATGTTCGGCTGGGCTGGATGGAGGGCCTGGAAGGGGACAAGGCGCAGGCTCAGACGCTCCTGGAGAAAGGCCGATCCCTTTTCGCCGATCAGTGCTCCGGCGACGCGCCGCCCGCTTCCGCCCGGGCCAAATTGGCCAACGCCTGCCACGACCTCGGCACGATAGCGATCCTTCAAGGCCGCCCGGAGCAAGCCCGGCCGTATTACGAGGAATCCATCCGCCTGAACCAGAGGCTCTCCGACGACTTCCCCCGGGAATCGAAATACATCGCCGCCGTGGCCGGCAATTGGTGCGCTTTCGGCGATTTGCTCGCACTGCAGAAGAACCTCGCCGAGGCCGACGCTGCCTATGCCGAGGCCTATACGCAGGTGCAGAAGTGCATCGGCGCCGATCCCAGTGCGGACCCTCAAGGGACGTGGGCTGCGGCGATCCTGATCCGGAAAGGCGAGGTCCTGGAGGCTGAGGGAAAAGCCCCGGACGCCGAAAGCGCTTTCAGCGCGGCGCTGGCCCTGTTCGATCGGCGGTTCGGCCCGGATCGGTCGGCCTGGAGCGAACTGGAAGACAAGCCGCCGGACTCTCCGGCCGTACCGACCGGCATTGCGCATCGCCGGGTGAACACCCTTTGGGACGCGGTCGAAGACCGCACGCCGGAGAACCATTTCCAGGCGATGGTGAACCATTTCAGCGCGTGGTCCGCGGCCCAACCGGCGGACGCGAGCCGCAAACGCCAGCTGGCGCGGTCCCTGTACTATCTCGCCATCACAGGCCTTGCGGCGCCCGCCTCGCCCGTGAACGGCCTGAGCGCGGCTCGGAAAGCGGCGGACCTGTACGACCAGCTATGCGCACCTAATCCGAGCGACGCCGACCTAGTGATGGAAGCCGCGCAACTGTCCTGCTATACCGCCATGTGCCTGCTGCAGCGGTCCGACGATGTGCTTTCCTGGTGCGACCGGGGTCTGGCCCTCCTGGACCGAGCAGCGGTCCCAAACCTCCTGAACGAGCGCGCCGCGGTCCTCCGCCGCGACCTGCTGCTGACGCGGGCCTTCGCCAAGGCGAAGGAAGAACACGCCCTCGAAGCCCTCCAGGACTTTGAACTAGTCTATCGGTGCGACCCGGCGACGCGGAAATGGAAGATATGCACCGATACTTACGCGGCCACGATGGCGCAGGCCCGGCGTCGCCTCATCGTCGATCTGCTGCGCCGGGAGCGGTATGCGGAGGCCGCGGCGGAGGCCGACGCGCTGGCGGCGTTGCCGCACGTCCCCGGCGAGGCCCTGTACGACGGCGCCTGTGTCTTCGGCGTGATGGCCGCCGCGAATAGCGACCCGGCCGAGCGCGAGAAGAATGGGAAGCATTGCGTCGAACTGCTCCGCAAGGCCTTCGACGTCGGCTTCGACAAGGATCCGATTCAAAAGGCGACGGGCAACCTGGGCGATCCGATTGAACACATGGAGAGCGATCCGGACCTCGTCGCCGTGCGCGGCCGGGACGATTATAAGCAGCTCCTGACTGAACTGCGGCGCAAGCCATGATCCTGGTTTGGTAGAATTGCATCGGCCGGCGACCATAAGGAGACGGACCAATGCAAATCTCCGCACAAGGGACGATCAACCCGGATGGGACCCTGCAACTCGACGACCCGCTGCCGCTGCCTGGCGGCCGGGTTCTGGTGATCGTGCAACCGCTTGGGGAGCCGACTGCCGACGACCCTTTCTGGAAGCGGATGCAAGCGATCTGGGATGAGCAAAAGGCGGGTGGGCATGTTCCGCGCAGCGTCGAGGAGGTTGAGGCCGAACGCCGCGCAGTGGGGGACGAATGGGAGGAGCGGATGAGGGGCGTCGAGCGGATTCAAGAGGAATGCCGTGAGGCGCATGGGCCCAAGATGCCGTAGGGTATGCAGTGCATGCCGGTCCGGTCGGCATGCACAGCATACCCTACAGGAAGTCGGCATGCACAGCATGCCCTACGGGAAGATACCATTGCAAGTCGGTGTCACTCCCGAAAGGCGCGCCACACCCCATCCGCCCCGCGCAGCTGGTTCGGCGCGAACCGCGTCTTGTAGGTCATCCCCTCGTTGCCCTCGACGTAATAGCCGAGATACGCATACGGCAATCCGCGGCGGCGGCACTCCTCGATCACGCACAGAACGTTGTAGGTCCCGAGCGAACGCCGACGCTCTTCCGGATCGTAAAAGAAGTAAATCGCCGATAAGCCGCCTTCCGCCGCGTTCGGCATCAGATCCACGTAGCCGACCCCGATCAGCCGGCCGTTCACGTAATAGCACCACTCCTCCACTGGGAACGGCTGGCGCACGAACGACTCGGCGTAGCTGCCGGAGTCCCTGGCGGGGTGCTGCGGCCAACCTTTATGGCTGGACTGGAAGACATGGTAGCGGTCGTACAACGCCAGCTTCTTCCTTGTCACCGACGGCTTGCCGATCCGCAATTCCACAGCGCCGGCGTTGGCCTGCCGTGCGCGCCGCTGACTGCGATCGGGTTGAAATTGATCCACCACCACGCGCAGCGACTGGCAGGCCCGGCACGAAGGGCAGGCCGGACGGAACATCATGCGGCCGAAGCGCCGCCAGCCCTCCAGCAACCGCTGCAAATACTCGGCCGGCGTCATGGCGCCGACGTACTCGTATTCCAGGCTCCACTGCCGATCCGGCAAGTAGCCGCACTGACTGGGCGCCGCGATGTAACGAAAGATGGATTCCATAGGACGCCGTTTACTGCCGCGTTGAGCGCCTCAGAAGTCGTAGCGTGGGTCGCCAGACCCACCGCGAAGCGCCAAATCGCCGTCGGTGGGTCTGGCGACCCACCCTACGGCTCATGTATCGAACGCTTCAGGAGTTGGTGCGCCAGCCAATCGGCGGCCGGCCGCGGCAGGTAGCGCAGCAGGCGCACCCGCCAGACATCCCCCGCCGGAAAGGCGACAAAGGGCCGCCGGCGGCGCAGCGCCTTCACGATGCGGCGGCCGGCGTCCTCCACCGACAGCATACGCATCCCCCGCAGGTCCAGGGCCGCCGTCATCGGCGTTCGCACCCAGCCGGGGCATATGGTGGTGCAGACGATCCCCCATGTCCGCAGCTCAACCCGCAGCGCGTCCAGCAGCGCATTGACGCCGGCCTTGCTGGCGCAGTAGGCGGCCATGCGCGGCAGACCACGGTAGGACGCCAGGCTGGACAGCGCCGCCAGGTGCCCTCGCCGCCGTTCCCGCATTCCCGGCAGGACGGCGGCGATGCTGTTTGCTACGCCGGCCAGGTTGATCCGCACCGTTTCCGCGAAGACCTCGGGGTCGAAATCCGTCGCCGAGGTTTCGCGGCCGACGCCGGCGCCGGCGATCAGCATATCGGTCGGCCCCAGCTGGGCCTCCAATCGGGTCACGGCTGCCCGCATCCCCGCGGTCTCGGTCACGTCGGCAACGGCCGCGGCGCATCGTCCGCCGGCCGCTTTCAGCTCGGCCTCCAATGCAGCCAGGCCGTCGGCCGACCGATCCAGCGCGGCGATCCGGGCGCCATCCCGGCTTAGCACGCGGGCCAGCTCCCGGCCGATGCCGCTGGCGGCGCCAGTTATCAGGACTACGCGATTCGAGAAGGAATTCATGGCGGCTCCGCGGTGAACGGCCCGTGACGATCCCTCCTCTGACTATCACGCCGAAGAGCATTATGCAAGTTCGGGGCCGCCGGCGATTTGACATCGCGGCCAGCGCGACCTAATAAGTATTAGACGCGGCCGCACCCGTCTCCGCGTCGAATGTTCCCCAGAATCGTCAAGGCGACGCCGCCTGAAGGTTCCACCCGCAACCCCGGGCCGGATTTCGCCGAGCACGCGCTCCCCGTCGCACGGCGACTCGGTCCTCCGCGACAGGGATGGTTGCCATGAATCCCATGCTTTCCACTCTGCCTACGCTGCTGATCACGACGGTCTACTACTTCTGGAACGTCTATCAGCGGGAATTCCAGCGGCGCGACCGCATCCTGCGCCTGCGCGTTTCCTACATGCTCTGGGTCATGGCCCAGCGCATGGGGAAGCCAGCGATGTGACGAGCGGCCGACCGGACTTGCTGGTGACAAACGGCCAGCGGCGAATTACACTAAATCCCACACAAGGAAGCAACGGGCGCGGCCAAGCCGGCTCGCACCGGCGGCCGTCCCGTCCCGCGCCAAGGCCGTGGAGCGCGCAGATATTTCGGAGCGTTTCGAGGGAAAACACTGTGAGCATCGTTCGCATCGGGCTGGCCGAATCCAAGAAGTTCGCCGCGGGCCACGACGCCATCTTCGGCGGCAAGAAGAAGGAGGCCCCCGCCAAGAAGCCGAAGACCGCCAAGGCTGGCGCAGGCAAGAAAAAGAAGAGCAAGAAGAAGGCCTAAACCGCCCTTGGTGCAGGCGGACAACAGCAGAACGAGCCGGAAGCGTGAGCGACGGAGGAAAGACCGTCGCTCACGCTTCCGGCTCGTCGGTTTATTTCGGCGCGGTGGGAAACAGCTGCCGGTCCAAGGAGACGGCGTCAGCGCCGCAGCCGTCGGCCGGGTCGGGACGGAACTGCAACGGCATGGCTGTCGAGAAGGAATCGTCGGCCTTTGGCGGGTCCGTCGCCCAGTGGAACGACGCCATCTGCTTGTCCACGGTGTTGCCGCCCCAGTTGTTGCTGTCCCACTGACTCGGAGACACCGGCACGGCCATGCCGTTGGGGGGCGGGTTCTCATTGAACATCGTGCTGAAATTGCCGAAATCGATCCGGCCGGGGCCCAGCCATGTTACGAACCCTTTCTTATCATCTGGGTCCTGCGACAGATCCATGGCGTTCAGGTAAATCATCGGCTTGCCGGCCGCGGCGACGATTAGGCAATCCTTCGGGGTGCATTGCACCGGGGTGAAGTTCGGCGCTTCCTTGGCGGCGTGCAGGCTGACCAGGTTGCTGGACACGTACGCCGTCACTTTCGTCAGGTTCAGCGAGATCACATCGGCGCCGGGCGGCGTGGCCGATCCCGCGTCGATGCTCAGGAATGAACCGTTAAGCGCCGCCAGCGTGTTGGTTGCATTCAGGGTGAACGGCCGGCTCGGCTGACAGGTGATGAGGTTGCCGTCGCCGCGGATGAAGCAGCTCTCTAAAGTCAGCTGGGCCAGCGGCGCTTGGTCGGCGGGCAAACCCGGCTGCATCATTTTGCCCTTGCTGGGATCGGACAGCCACGCCACCGCCAGGCTCCTGGTCGGCCGATTGCCTCCGTCCAGCGTGACAATGCAATTCTTGAGGCTGCACTGTCCCTGCCCGACCAGATCGATCAGCGATTGCCGATCGAACCGATCGGGGTCGGGCCGCAACACGAATTCCAGCCCCTCCAACCGCAATTTGCCGTCGAAGACCCGAAACATCGCCGGCTCCGGCTCTTGCGAGGCCGCCAACAGCAGCTGCGGACGCCGATTCTTATCCGCGCGAATCGTCACATCCTGGAGCTTTTTCGTGTCCAGCCGGATGGGATCGACTTGCTGCGGACCGTCCCAGCTGAGCAGTATCTCGTCGCCCGGCTCCGACGCCGCCAGCGCCTGGGCCAGCGTTTTGTAGATCTGCTTGGAACTGTCGTCGCGGTTCGGATCGACGGTGCGCCGTTTTTGCTGAGCCGCGTCGGCCGTCTTGTCGGCCCTCCTAAGTGCTTCGACGTAATCGACCAGGCCTAGCGATTTGACGCCCACGGGGAGCGTTTTGTCGATGCGGAGGTCGGCGGAGGATTCGTTGATTTGGAAGGCGTCGGCGAAATGCTCGTCGCGGTCCTCCTTGAGACTGCAGCGCCGAAACGGCTTTAAGGGATCGGCGGCCGACCACGGCGAATCCTTGAGGACGGACGACGCGGCGATTTCGGCTTCGGGCCATTGCTCCCACTGATCGCCGTTCACGCAGAAGGCGTCGAAGCCGTGGTAGCGGCTGTCGTCGTCGGTATAGTTGCAGACAGCGTCGCTGCCGCGGCCTGGCTGGCGAATCAGAAACGCCGGCCCGACGGCGGCGCTGGGATGAGAGAACAGCGAGGCCTGCGCGTGAATGTCCACCGCGGCGCCGGATTGGATGTCGAAGACGGCGCCCGGACCCGCAGCCAGGACGGAGCAGTGATTGAGCGTCAGCAGCGGCGAGGCGCTCTGGCCGCCTTCGAGGCGAAAATCAGCTGCATGGGGACCAAAGGCGCAATTCAGCGCCTGAATTCGCACCGGCCCCTCGCGGATTATGGCGACGTCGCCGCCGAAGCCGTCGTTGGCCAGCGTCTCGTTGTCGAATCCGTCGCCGGCCTCGATCCGCTGAAAACTGAAGAAGCGACAACCGCTCAGGTTCAGCGTCGCCGACGCCGTTTCCGTCGCCGCTTGGAGCGAGGCCAGGCGCTTCTCGCCCGCCCCCGGTCGCGCCTGGATAAACTCGCAATTGTCCACGTTGAACACGGCCGAGGCCGGTGCATGCAGACGCAGGCCGACCATGCGAACGTTGGAATCGCCTTCGTCCACCAGGAAGCGAACGCCGCTGATTTTCACGTTCGGACTGTCGATGCTCAGGCCCACCCACGACGGCGCCACCTGGGCCGGGCCGTTCTGACTAAAGCGGATCGTGGGATGCTTGCCGGGGGCGGCCTGGATGGTCACCTTGGGGCCGGTCAGCGCCAGCAAGGCCGCATCACTGTCTTGCGACAACAGCAGGTCAAGGTCGCCGCCAAGGACGATCTCCTTTGGAGCGTTCTTATCTTGGTTCTTCAGCCATTCGACCAGGTCGCCGTCGTCGGGCCCGTAGCGAGCCACGGCCGGCAGGGGCTGCGGCTGCGGCGGCGTCGGAACGTCGGCCGGCTGGTTGGTCTGCACCGCGACGGCCGGCGGTTTGACAGGCGGCGCGCTCGATAGGTCGGGCTTGGACGGCTCCGGGGCGTTGGCGACCGGTCCGGCGCTGCCGGCCGTCGGTGGGGCGCGGTTGAATGCTTCCACGGCGACGACCACGGCGACGACCAACGCCGCCGCCAACCCGGCCAGCAGCAGCGGTCGGCCGGCTGGCGCGGGGGGCAAGGCCGCCTCCACGCTCAGCACGCCTTCCGGCACATTGCTCGCATTGCCGAGCTTGCTCGCGGCCAGCAGCAGGTGCTGCACCAGCTGCTCCGGCGACTGGTAGCGGTCCTGCGGCCGCTTGGCCATCATGCGGTCGAGGATGACGGCCGCCTCGTCCGGCAAGCCGGGAACCAGCTCGCGCGGGTCGCGCGGCTTGACGTGCTGATGATGGTGCAGCTTCTTGGCCGCGGTGCCGTCGGGCACGGGCGGGCGTCCCGTCAGCACATGGTACAGCGTGCAGCCCAGTGAATAGATGTCGCTGCGCACATCGGCTTCGCGCGGCTCCAGCGCCTGTTCCGGCGAGATGTAGTCGAAGGTGCCGAGCGTGACGCCGGATTGCGTCAGGCCCTTGTCGTCCTGCCGTTCCATGCTGCGCGCCAGGCCCATGTCCACCAGCTTGGCCCGGCCGGTCGGCGTGATGATGATGTTGGACGGCTTGATGTCCCGGTGGACGACGCCGCGTTGGGAGGCGTGGGCCAAACCGGCGGCCACCTGAAGAATGTAATGAAGCGCCTCGGCGAACGGCAGCCGGCCGCGCCGCTCCAGAATGGTGCGCAGGTTGTCCCCTTCGACGAACTCGAAGGCGATGAAATGAAGCCGCTGATCCTCGCCGCAAAAGAAAACGCGGGCGATGTTCTCATGGTCAAGCCGGGCGGCGCTCCGCGCCTCCTGATGGAAGCGGCGGACGTTTTCCGGATCGTTCGCCATATCCGGCGGCAGGATCTTGAGCGCAACCAGCCGGTCGAGCTGCGTGTCGCGAGCGCGGATGACGGCGGCCATGCCGCCGACGCCGATCGGTTCGATCAGCTCGAAGTGGGCCAGCTTCCGACCGCGCAAGCCGCCGGGGGGTTCTTCGGAGCGTCTGTGCGGACCGGCGCGGGAAATGATCGTGGGAGTGTCGTCGGTGGATTCCACAAAGTCGTTCAACGCGGAAAAATCCTCGGCCTGCCCTGGCGTCGGGGCGGTGGTCGATCCGTCGGGCTTCGGATCGCCGTTGGGCGCGGCGTCGCGTGGCGTTTCCGACATGGCATCCGCGCGGGTTCGTCCGCCCCCCTTTGCGTTACGGAGCCTGCATCCGCCCCCCCCGGCATCGGCGTCGATGCGGGCCCGCCGTTCCCTTCACCAAGAGAAGTGGCGACTGGGAAAGGAACGTAAACCGCGATACGTGGTTAAGACTATACCTTGTCAGCAGGCCTCCTGTCAATTCGACAGTCAGCCGCCCTGCTTCTATAGACGGATTTCCGGGTCGATTAGTTTCCACAACCCGGAACTCTCACCCCATCAGAAAGGCGACTGGTTGTTTCCAGGAACGCCGAAGAGCCAGCAAAAAGTGGGCCGTCTGGGGCGCCCTCGTGCAGAACGGACGGCGCCGCGCGGAGTCTGTAGACTGATTCCGGTCGCCTTCCAGCATCCGCCCGCGCTCCGCAGGGAACCATGAAAGCACGCCAGGTCGTTCTCACCGCTCCGCACGCCGTGGCCGTCCGCGAAGTCGAATTGCCCGACCCGGCGCCGAACCAAATCCTCGTGCAAACCGAAGCCAGCGTGGTCAGCGCCGGCACGGAACTGGCCGTTTACACCGGCACGCACCAATGGCTCAAGGATCCGACGCTGCCCGAATGGAAATTTCCCTTCAAACCGGGCTACAGCGCGGCCGGAGTCGTGGCGGCGGTCGGCGCTGAGGTGCGCGGCTGGAAGCCCGGCGATCGCGTCAGCTATCCCGGCAACCACGCCTCCGCCGAATTGCTGACGATCGGCCACGAGCGCGGCAA
>DATKHW010000647.1:0-13582 GCA_035546275.1 Gemmataceae bacterium | reverse complement strand
GGCGGCGAAGTTCAGGTGGTGGATCGGGATTCTGATCCTGACACGGGAATCCGCCGTCAGGATCAGAATCCCGACCCACTACGGAACCGATTGGAAGAGCTGCGCCGCCGCCCGTGCAGGCCCTTCTGCTGGTCGGTAATTCCAGGCTCCGACTCACATGACCTTCTCCCCTCGGATCCACGCACACTGGAAGTTCTTCCCGTTCAGGAACGAATTGCCGCCGGCGTCCCTGGACAGTGTCATTTGGTCTTCCTGCCCCGGCTGCCTGCCGTTCCAGGCGATCGTAAGCCTGTTGCCGGTGTTTGACCATTTGCCCTTGTACCCAAGATCCAAAAGACTCGCGGCCCCACCTGGCGACAGGGTGAGCATATCCCGGCCCTGACTCCCGGTGAGGAGCTGCCACGTCCATTGCCAGCCCCCCACGAAGATCGACGTGGCGGGCTCGGCATCCATGTCGCGCCCGCGCAGAGAAACAGAGAGCGGAGTCAAGTGCGCGCCGTCGGGTGGATGGTTCCCGATGTATTTGACATACAGGCGCACGTAGGTGTCCGCGATCCAATAATGCGACAATTTGGTCTTGGGATCGTCCCAGCGAATCACGTTATACGTGTGCGGGCCTTCTTTCGTTTCGAAGTAGTTTTGCAACATCGTGCTTGGCAGATCCACCGTGTAGGATAGGACCGTCCACGTGGGGGGAAGGTAGCCCGCAATGTACTCGCCCCGAGCTTCCGTTGCCTGGACGCACGCTTTCCCCTTTGGGACGTACGTGCTCATCGAGAACCGAGAACCCGATTGGTTGAGCGCGTCGTACACCTTCTGCACGGTTTCGTCGAGGTAGGCTTTCGTGGCCGCATCCACTCCGATGGGCTCCTCGTAGTGGAAGAAGATGGAGGGACCGTAGAGAACATCGTCCAGGAGCGCCCACTCTGGACCGCTTCCTAGGGGGCCGACGACGGGATACGTCATGCTTTCGCTCCTCCCTTGTCAGGGGTTGATTCTCGGGCGAGGTTCTAACGGGGAATTGCCGAACGCGAAAAGCGGCGGCCAAAAAAACCGGCGATTTCCCACAATTCTTCTCACGCCGCCAGCGCCGTCCGGCGGCGCGGTACAATCTCATCAGCTGTACCAGCCCTGGCCTCGTCCGTCCGCCGGAGAGCATCCATGCACCCCTTCCACGAACGCCTCCTGCGTTCCCGGCGTCATTTCCTGACCTCCACCGCCAGCGGCGTCGGCCTCGTCGCCCTGGCCTCGCTGCTGCGCGAGCAGGGGTTGCTGGCTGCGGGACCAGATGAAGGGGCTGACGCCCCCCGCTCGCCGACTGATCCGCTGGCGCCGAAGCCGCCGCATTTCGCCGCCAAGGCGAAGAACTGCATCTGCATCTACCTCGAAGGGGCGCCCAGCCAGCTCGACCTCTTCGACCCTAAACCGGAGCTGAATAAACTCAACGGCCAGAAGCTGCCCGATTCCATGACCGAAAAGGTCCGCTTCGCCTTCATCCAGAAGGAAGGCGCCCGCCTCATGGGCAGCCCGCGCACCTTCAAGAAATACGGCCAGTGCGGCATGGATTTCTCCGACTTCCTGCCGCACCTCGCCGAATGCGCCGACGACCTGTGCCTGATCCGCTCCATGCACACCGACGCGTTCAACCACCATCCCGGACAGCTCATGATGAACACCGGCGTGCCGACGTTCGGCCGGCCGAGCATGGGGTCGTGGCTGACCTACGGCCTCGGCTCCGTGTCGAAGGACCTGCCGGGCTACGTGGTGCTGACGGCCGGCCGCGGCACCAGCGGCGGCGCCTCCAACTGGTCGAGCGGCTTCCTGCCGACGACGTATCAGGGCGTCCTCTTCCGCAACCAGGGCGAGCCGGTTCTCGACCTGGCCAACCCGGCCGGCCTCAGCGATGAAATGGAGCGCAAAACAATCGAGGCCATCGACGATCTCAACCGCGAGCGCCGCAAGACCATCGGCGACCCGGAAATCGACAGCCGAATTGCGTCTTATGAGATGGCGTTTCGGATGCAGACGTCGGCGCCGGAATTGATCGACCTGAGCAAGGAATCGAAGGAGACGCTGGCGCGGTACGGCCTGGGCCGAGAGGACCCAGCCGGCGACGGCGGCCGCGGCAGCGACAAGGGCGTGTATCACAGCTTCGCGGCCAACTGCCTGCTGGCCCGCCGGCTGGTGGAGCGCGGCGTCCGCTTCGTGAACCTCTACCACGCCTCATGGGACCACCACAGCAACCTCGACAAGGAGCTGGCCTTCAACTGCGGCATGGCGGATCGACCGATCGCGGCGCTCTTGAAGGACCTGAAGGAGCGCGGCCTGCTGGATTCGACGCTGGTCCTGTGGGCGTCGGAGTTCGGCCGGACGCCGCTGGGCGAGAACCGCGCCGGCACGGCGACCGTGACCGGCCGCGACCACCATCCATTCGCGTTCACGCTCTGGATGGCCGGCGGCGGCGTGAAGGGCGGCCAGATCATCGGCAAGACCGACGACATCGGCTGGAACATCGTCGAGGACCCGATCCACGTCAACGACTACCACGCCACGGTGCTGCACCTGTTCGGGCTGGACCACAAGCGGCTGACGTACCGCTTCCAGGGGCGCGACTTCCGGCTGACGGACGTGGCGGGGGAGGTGGTGAAGAAGGTGTTGGCGTGAGGATGAATTGCCGAGGTCGCGTGGGCTTCACTTCAACGGGGAGGGATGTCATGAGACGGGCAGCCGGGGCAGTTCTAGCGGGATTCCTTGGCCTGGGGGCGACGGGGTGTGCGCCGAGAGCGGCTCTGCCGCCGAAGCCTCCGCCGGCGGCGCAGAACGATCAGCCGCCGAAGCCGGTGCCGGCGGATGCGGGTAAGGATCTACGGCCCAACCCGTCGCCGAGGGACGTGGTAGCGGCCTGGGAGAAGGCCGGCGCCACAACCGGCTGGATGTCGATGAGCGAGTCCGGCATCTTGGTGTTTCGGTCCGGCGGAGAGGGCAAGGCGGGGGAGGTTCCGGCCTTCCGGTTCAGGGCGTGGGGGGAGAGGCTGCTGAGTCAACTACCGTCGCCAGACCAGCCGTTCGGGCTGGACCTGTTCCATACCGAAGTTGCGGACGCGGCCCTGAAGGAAGTGGCCGGCCTCAAGCAACTGCAGAGGCTGGACCTCGCACACTGTAAGGGCGTGACGGACGCGGGGGTGAAGGAGCTGGCCGCCCTCAAGCAACTACAGACGCTGAACCTCCAGGAAACCGAGGTGACGGACGCGGGGGTGAAGGAGTTGGCCGCCCTGAAGCAAATGCAGACGCTGAACCTCTCCTTCTGCTCGGGCGTGACGGACGCGGGGGTGAAGGAGCTGGCCGCCCTCAAGGAACTACAGACGCTGGATCTCGACTACTGAAAGGGCGTGACGGACGCGGGGCTGAAGGAATTGGCCGGGCTGAAGCAACTGCAGGCGCTGTATATCGGCGACACCGCTGTGACGGACGCAGGGCTGAAGGAGCTGGCCGCCCTCAAGCAACTGAAGAGGCTGGACCTCGTCCACTGCAAGGGCGTGACCGACGCCGGCGTCGCGGAGCTGAAGAAGGCGCTGCCGGGGGCGGACATCGAAAAATGAGAGCGCCGGTCCGGACATCGCCCGCCGCCGTCGGCCCCGCGTCAACGGCTTCGGCGCTTCGCCACGGCGGCGGTGAATGATGCACGAGGCGAGCCATGAGCAGCAAGCTGCCTCTCAACCTCGACGACTTGCTGCGTCAGCGCACGGTTGAGGGGGATCGGATCGAGTACAAGGCGGGATGGAACCCCGACGCCGTCATCAAGACGCTGTGCGCCTTCGCCAATGATTTCGAGAACCTGGGCGGGGGCTACGTCATTCTTGGGCAAGACTGTGACGCCCACGGGCAGCCGGTCTTTCCTCCCGTCGGCCTCCCGATGAGCCAGCTCGACCCGATTCAGCGGGAACTGCTGGCGTACTGCCACTCGATTCAGCCCACCTACTTCCCGATCCTGAGCGTCGAGCGGTACGAAGGACGGAACCTGATGGTGCTCTGGGCGCCCGGTGGGCAGAATCGCCCATACAAGGCGCCCCGAGCCGTCACCGCGAAGGCGAAGGAGCACCATTACTACATCCGCCGCTACTCCAGCACGGTCGAAGTCAAACCCAACAGCGAGGACGAGCAGGAACTCCTGAGGCTGACGGCGACGGTGCCATTCGACGATCGTCAGTGCCCCCAGGCGGACCTGACCGACCTGCGGTTGCCGCTGATCCGGGCGTACTTGAAGGAAGTCGGCAGCGAGCTGTACCACGACTCGGCCAGGACGCCGGTGGTCGAGCTGGCGCGGGAGATGAACCTCGTCGAAGGGGGTGATGAGAAGGTCAAGCCGCGGAACGTCGGCCTGCTTTTCTTCCATGAGGAACCGAAGAAGTTTCTCCCCGGCGCCCAGATCGACGTGGTGATCTTTCCGAAAGGGCCGGGAGGCGGCGAACTGATTGAGAAGAGCTTCGTTGGGCCGATTCACGACCAGGTCCGCGACGCCCTGCGGTATCTCCAGAACAACGTCCTCCGCGAGAAGGTCGTCAAGCAAAGGGACCGCCCCGAGGCGATCCGTATCTTCAACTACCCGTTCCCGGCCGTGGAAGAAGGGCTGGTCAACGCCGTGTATCACCGGGGCTACGACCAGCGGGAGCCGGTGGAGGTGCGCGTCAACCCCGAGGGGATGGAGATCGTCAGCTATCCCGGCCCCGACGCCTCGATCCGCATTGAAGCCTTGAACGGGGCGAAGATCGTGGCGCGGCGGTATCGGAATCGCCGAATCGGGGAGTTTCTCAAGGAACTGGACCTGACGGAAGGGCGTTGCACCGGCGTTCCCACCATGCGCGAGGCGATGGCCAGGAACGGCTCGCCGCCGCCCAGGTTCTCGACGGACGAGGGGCGGACCTATTTTCTGGTGGAGTTGCCCGTCCACCCGGAATTGCCGGGCGTGGCGGGGGCGCATGATGAGGTACATGACGAGGGACATGACGAGGGACATGATGAGGGACTGACGGCGACGGAGCAGCATCTCCTCGCGGCGTTGGCATCCGGTCCTCAAAGCAGGGGAGAAATGGCCGAAACGCTGGGCATGAAGGCGAAGCGAAGCGGGCATCTTTCTCGCGCGACAGAGCGGTTACGCGGTCTGGGACTGGCCGAGCTGACCATCCTCGATAAGCCGCGGAGCAGGAACCAAAAAATGCGAATCACGGAGACGGGTCGGGCCTGGCTGGCCGCGCACGGCGACTCGTTCTAGCCGTCTCAGCGGCTTTCAGAGGATGAATAGGATGATAACTCGCTTCACCGGCCTCGGCCTGGACCGCCGGCGGCTGACGTACCGGTTTCAAGGGCGCGACTTCCGGCTGACGGACGTGGCGGGGGAAGTGGTGAAGAAGGTGCTGGCGTGAGGGGGATGATCGAGGGAGAATGGCCGGCGTCGTGAACGCTTCATTTCTGTGGGGAGGACCGTCATGAGCCGATCGACGAGCGTGGTTGCGGCGGCGTGGTTGTTGGGTTGCTGGGCGGGTCCGGGCGCGGCGGCCGATCCGGAGCGTCCCAAGCCGCTGCCGGCCGACATCGTCGCCGCCTGGGAAGCAGCCGGCGCCAAGTCGTGCTGGATGATGGAGCCGGGCTACTACGGCATCCTCTCTTTTCTCGGGGAGGGCAAGGCGGGCGAGCTAGCGGCGTTCTCGTTCCGACCCTGGCGCGACGGGGTGCTGGCCAAACTGCCGGCGCCGGACCAGGCCTTCGGGCTGGACCTCGGCAGCACGGAGGCGACGGACGCAGGACTGAAGGAGCTGGCCGGATTGAAGGGGCTGCAGGCGCTGGACCTCCACGACACGAAGGTGACGGGCGCGAGCCTGAAGGAGCTGGCCGGGTTGAAGCAACTGCGGACGCTGGACCTCAGCGGCACGCAGGTGACGGACGCAGGATTGAAGGAATTGGCCGGACTGAAGGGGCTGCGGACGCTGGACCTCGGCCAAACGAAGATTACGGACGCGGGCATGAAGGAACTGGCCGCGCTGACGCAACTGCAGTCGCTGCACCTCCCCACCACTCCGGTGACAGACGCCGGGCTGAGGGAACTGTCCGGACTCAAACAAATCCAAACGCTGGACCTCCGCTACACCGGGGTGACGGATGCAGGATTGAAGGAGCTGGCCGCCCTAACGGGCCTGCGGGAGTTGGACCTCTTCGGCTGCAAGGGTGTGACGGACGCGGGTCTCAAGGAGCTGGCCCGACTGAACCAGCTGCACAAGCTGGACATCGGATCCACCCAGGTGACGGACGCGGGCCTCACGGACCTGGCCGCCCTGCAGCAGCTGCAGATCCTCAGCCTCGCCTTCACGAAGGTAACGGATGCGGGTCTCAAGGACCTGGCCGGGCTGAAGGGGCTGCAGGAGCTGCATCTTGAAGACACGAAAGTGACGGATGCGGGTCTGAAGGAGCTGACCGGTCTAAAGCAACTGCAATCGCTGTGGCTCAACGGCGCTCAGGCGACCGACGCAGGCGTTGCAGAACTGAAGAAGGCCCTGCCGGGGGTAGACATCCGCAAGTGAGACGGCCGTGCCGGGAGTCCCCGGACGCGGGTCCCACGGATTGGCACGCAACGATTCTGCACCTGTTCGGGCTGGACCACAAGCGGCTGACTTATCGGTTCCAGGGGCGCTGCTTCCGGCCGACGGACGTGGCGGGGGAGGCGGCAAGAAGGTGCTGACATAAGAAGCCGAGCTCGGATAGGGTGACAGGGGCGGACGCGCCGCGGGGCGGGGTGAATTCAGGACGTGGGAGGGAAGATCATGATTACCGACGAAGCGGTGGAATTGCTGTCGCGCATCGAGAAACTGTCTCTCCAGGAGCGGGCGTGGCTGCTGGGACGGCTGGCGTCGTCGGTGGAACGCGAGGTGTGCGACGACTTCCGCGCGGAGGATCTGGAGGCGATGGCCGCGGACCCGGACATCCAGCGGGAGATGCGCGCGATCGAAGAAGATTTCCGCAAACTCGCGGCCCTCCCGCCCCCGGAGCAGTCTTCATGACTGTCCAGCGAGGAGAAATCTACTTCGTGGACCTCGACCCGGTGCGAGGCCGGGAGCAAGCCGGAGTGCGCCCGGCGGTCGTGCTGTCGGTCGATCTCCTGATCCGATTGCCCCTGGTCGTGACCGTCGTGCCCGGCACGGATGGGGCCAACGTCCGAAGGAATTTCCCAAGCACTGTTCGGGTTTCGCCGGCCGAAAGCGGACTGCCGCTGGAGACGGTGTTCCTCTGTTTCCAGGTCCGCGCCATCGACCTGAGCCGGTTTGCGGCCCAGCCGGCGGGAAGACTCGGGGTGAATGCAATGGCCCGCATCGAGAACTCGATCCGCTATTGCCTCGGGGTCTGAACTGAGTCACCCGGCTGGACAAAGTGGTTCGGAGACCGGCGCGGTTCTGTGAGCCGCGGCTAAACCACCGGATCATGTATTGCGCCTTGCTGCAACGGAGAGAAATGTCATGAATCGTGCAGTGGGGGCCTGGGCGGCGGCGTTGGCGCTTTGGTGTGCGGCGCCGGCTGCGGCGGACGAGCCGGCGCGGCTGAAGCAGCTGCCGGCGGAAGTCGTCGCTGCGTGGGAGAAAGCCGGCGCCAAAAGAGGTTGGATGGGGCCGGGCGAGTTCGGCGAAATCACCTTCCGCGCCGGCGGGGACGCCAACGATTGGGACGTGCCGGCCTTCCAGCTGCAATGGCGTGAAAAGGTGCTGAGCCAACTGCCCTCGCCGGGACAGCCGTTCGGCCTCGATCTCCACCGCGGCCGCATCTCGGATGCGGGTTGGAAGGAATTGGCCGGCCTGAAGCAACTGCGGGCGCTGGACCTTGACGGAACAGGCGCGACGGATGCGGCCCTCAAGGAGCTGGCCGGCTTGAAGGAATTGCGGACGCTGGACCTGTGCGGCACGCCGGTGACGGACGCCGGGCTGAGGGAACTGGCCGGCCTGCACCACTTGGAGGCCCTCTATCTCAGCGGCTGCACGGGCGTGACCGGCGCCAGTTTGAACGAGTTGGCCGGTCTTAAAGAACTGCGGTTCCTGGACCTTGACAACACGGGGGCGACGGACGCGGGCTTGAAAGAGTTGGCCGGCCTGAAGCAACTGGACACGCTAAACCTCGGCTTCACCAGGGTGACGGACGCAGGGCTGAAACAGCTGGCCGGCCTGAAGGAATTGAGGACGCTGGACCTCTTCCATACTGCCTTGACCGACGAGGGATTGAAGGATTTGGCCGGCCAAACGCAGCTGCAGGACCTCTACCTCAGCGGCTGCACGGGCGTGACGGACGCCGGTTTGAAAGAGCTGGCCGGCCTCAAGCAACTGCGGACGCTGGACCTCTCCGACACGCAGATTACCGATGCGGGTCTTAACGAGTTGGCCGTCTTGACCGAACTGCAGATGCTGGACCTCGACGGCTCCCGAGTGACAGGTGTTGGTCTGCAACAGCTGGCGGGCCTCAAGCAATTGCAGATACTGAACCTCTACCAATGCACGCAGATGACGAGCGCCGGCCTCAAGGAGCTGGCCGGTCTGAAGCAATTGCAGATGCTGGATCTCCGCTACACTCCGGTGGGAGACGCGGACCTCAAGCAGCTGGCCGGCCTGAAGCAACTGCAAACGCTGAACGTCAGCAACACTCTGGCGACGGACGCCGGCGTCGCGGAACTGCGGAGAGCGCTGCCAGGGGCTTTGATCACCAAATGAGAGCGCCGGGCCAGGCTTCGTCCACCGCCGCGACGCCCGATGAAAATGCACCACAAAGACACAAAGAGGAAAGACAAGGAAGGCAGAAAGCAGGGTTTCAGGGCCTGACGGTCAGGAACACTGCCTTTTGTCTTCTTCTCTTGCCTTAGTGTCCTTTGTGTCTTTGTGGTGAATCTTCTTAGTCTCCTCCGCCGATCTCCTGAAACACGCCGTCCGGCGCCTGGTAGCGCACCGGCGGCGGCGAGGGGCAAAATCCCATCGACGGCCGACGCACCGATTCGTCCGGCAGCGACGCCTCGACCAAGTCGAGCCAGGCGATGGTCGGGTCGGCCGCGTCTTCCACCCCCGTAAGGCGGATCAGCCGGCCGGTGGTTCGCAGGATCTGCGCCTGGAAGGCCGTGTAGTCGAGCAGCTCGTCGGCGTCCAATTTCAGATCGCTGATGCAGTCGTCGCCGCGCTCCAGCGTGACGGCGAAGCGGCAGGCGCCGCCGGGGCCCGCACAGGTGCGGATGTTGCGAATCTTCCAATAGCGTCGGGACGGATGGGACATGGCACGCCTCGCTTTCCAGAAGGGATGCCGCCCGGTCGGCGTTGTACCCGGTGCGGCGAGTTCCCTACAATTCACCACAAAGAATCCCTGGATACAAACGAAAAACTCCCTTAATCCCAAAAAAAGCGACAATTCCTTCATCCAATCGGAATTATTTGCCCCGCTTATAATCGCCCCTGGCTCATAGCGCCGATTCATTGTGCCGGAGGCCGGATGCAGCCGACGGTGGTTCTCATGGAACGGCGGCCCCGCCGCCTGCGGCTTTCGCCGGGCGACGTGGAATACCTCATGCAGGCCCATCCCGGCCGCATCGAGGTCGCCCCGACCAGCCGACGGGGCGTGTTCCGGCTGACGCCGCGCGGCTGCGCCGGGGTCGTGGTTGCGCCGACGCGGCGGCTGGTGATTCATCCGAAAATCGCGCTGCAAAATCTCTTTTTTATGCTGGACGCGGACGACCCGGCGCTGGCGGTCCGCGACGCGGTCGCGCCGTCGCCGCAGACAGAACTGCTGGACTTCCTGGCCGGCCAGCTGGCGCGGCTGCTGGCGGAACGGTCGGCGGCCGGTTTGCGCCGCGGCTACCAGGAACGCGCCGAGGAGGGACCGTATCTGCACGGCCGCATCGACGTGCCGGCCCAGCTGCGGGAAAGCCCCGGCCGCAAGGACCGGCTGCACGGCCGGCGCGACGATTTCACGGCCGACGTGGCCTGCAACCGGGCCCCGCGCGCGACTGCGGAGCGATTGCTAGCTTCCGCCCTGCTGAGCGAACCGCCGCGTGAGGCGTTGCGGTCGGCCCTGCGCGGCTTCGACGAGGTGCGATCGGAGCAGCTGACGCGGGATCTGTGCGCCGCGGCGGAGGCGGATCGGCTGGCGGACGGCTACGGCCCCCTGCTGGACTTGTGCCGGCTGCTGGCGGATGCTTTGGGGCCGACCGACGCCGCGGGCGCGGCGGCGTGCCCCGCGTTTCTGTTGGACATGGAGCGCGTCTTCGAGCGCTATGTCACGCGCGGCGTCCTGGCGGCGTTCGCCGCATCCGACGGCTGGACGGCGGCGGCGCAGGAGACGCACGAGGTTGCTGCGGGCGTGGAAATGCGGCCGGACGTGACGGTCCGGCGGGACGGCCGCGCGACGCTGGTGGTGGACGCGAAATGGAAGCGATCTGCCGGGGGACCGGCGACGGCGGACTTATACCAGATGCTGGCATACTGCACGGGGCTGGGAGTGGGTCGGGCGATCCTGGTCTATCCGGGGCGACGGGATCGGGTGCGGAGGTATACGCTCCGGAATGCGGCTATTCGGGTAGAGATGCGGACGCTGCGCGTGGTCGGCGATGCAACAGCGTGTCGGCGGTCGCTGCGGCGGCTGGGACGGATGCTGCGGCGATCATGACAGATGGGCGGGCGCGCGGCGTTCACGCAAACACAGACCACAGATCGCGCTCGGCCTTGACGATCTGATCCACCCAGCCGCAAAACGCATCGGCGAACTCGACCCCGGCCTTGTCGTCGCTGGAGGCCAACTGCTTGCGGCCGACGCGGTAGGCGATCTGTTCCGCTAGGTCGCGCAGTCCGCGCTGGATCCCCCGCAACTTCGCCAGGCTGATGGCGGCGTAAGCCGAGCCGTCGGTGGGCGCTCGACTGCCGAAAAGGGGAATCCCCTCCATCAGTCCACGCAGGAACGCCCTCGTCTCTGGGCCGGCGTGTTTGCGGTACTGACCCCACAGCCCGTCCTCGAGCGCCGTGCCGTGGTAATCGCTCGCGTCGGTGAAAAGCAATTCCTGACCGTGGGTGGAGAGGAGTTCCGCGGCGACGGAGTGACAGAAATTCTCGGCCTCCAGCTCCCGAAACGGGACTCCCTCCATCACGGCCCGCTCCACGCTCCCGTCGATCGCCTTTCTCTGCTCTTCGGGTAGATAGCCGTACTTTTCTGCCAGGCGGTACTGCAGCTGCTGCACCGCCGCTCGATCGCGCGATCCGAGGAGGCCCCGCATCTTGGCCAGAGAGAAGCCCCACATGTTCAGCCGCCGGGACATTCACGCTCTCCGTTTTTCGCGCCCTTTCTCCTTCTCATCCGATCGCGAAGCCGGTTAACGGCCGCACGTCGGCCGGATGAAACGCGAGCACGATGTCCTCCTTCGGGACGCCCGCGGCCATCAGTTCGTCTGCAACGGGCTGGTTCGTGCCGTCGTATTGCAGCCAGACCTTGCCGTCCTTGATGTCGATGTGGACCACGCAGCCATGCACGCGGCGCACGCCGTCCCAGCCGACGCGCATGACCTCGTAGTGGTCGTGGTCGCGGTCGATGATCGCTTCCGATTCAATTTGCCCGTGTGAGATTTTGTAGCTCGCGTATTCTTTAATGACGCGCTCCACGGCGGCGCGGTAACGCTCTACCCGATCCATTGGACGACTCTCCGCGGTTGCGCATTGAACACCAGCAGCCGAAGCTGCAATTGAGTGACGATCAGTTGTCCGAATCGCTCCGTCAGGAAGCCCTCATAGACGCGGCGGGGCGCCGCCAGATAAAGCGTCCGTTGGGGATCTGTCTCGGCCAGAAGCACCCGGTAGACTTCGTACTGCCCCCACCGCCTCCTGCAGGTCACGCACGGCGGACAGGTTGAGAAAACTCTGAACCTCGACGGCGATCCTTCGCCCTTCCCGCTCGGCGCCGAGTGTTGCTCGTTCGGCGCCGAGATCAACGAACAGATCCTTGCCGCCGAACGAAAGCCTCAGCGGGTCGTGCGTGATGGTCCAGCCGTCCGCCGTCAGCGCTTCAACAACTGCGTCGTGGTAAATGTTTTTCGCCGGCATGGGCTTTCCTTCGCCTCTCGCAAACATCGTACCACAGCAGCTTCCGATGCCGTCAATGACTTCCCCTTCGCCGCCTCTCGGCTCGTTGCCTGGCCGCTACCGCCGCTGTTCACCGCGCTAACTTTCGGCAGCGCCTTGTGCTCCAATGCCGCTGCGGAATCTGCGCCCTTCGGCCGCCCTATTCACTTTGGCCGCCAACGCTTGCACCATAACCGCCGTCCGCCCCCTCGACCCTCCGGCAAGCTATTTGCTCTCCCGATGCCACGCCGCCCCCTTCGCCCCATCCCCCGGAGGCGCCTCATGCCATTCCGCTGGATTGCCCTGCTGGCCGTCTGGACGTGCCTGATCGGCCCCATCTGCGGGGCGCCCGGCGTCTCCTCCGCCCGACCGCCGCAGCGGCCCGTCGCACCGCCCTCGCCCTGGACGCCGCATACCTGGCACTCCTCCACCGAGCTGCATCGCTGAGTCGCGGCGTCGCGCCCGTCACCGCCAGCCATGCACGAACACGTCGCCGTCCAGCACCTCGACGCGCGTTTCCGTCAATCGCAGCGCTTCCGCGATCTTCTCCACGCCCCTGCCGCCGACGGGCGTGCGCGCCTCCGCACCGCCGGCCAGGCAGGGGGCGATGGAAACGTGAACTTCGTCGATGACGCCCGCGTCGAGGAACGACCCCAGCACCCCGCTGCCGCCTTCGACGAGCGCATTCGTCATGCGGCGCCGGCCCAGCTCGGCCAGCAGCGCCATCACGTCCGTTCGCCCGCCGGCCCCCTCACCCCTCGCCCTCTCGCCCGGGGGGAGAGGGCGAGGGGTGAGGGGAGGCGTCAGCACTTCGCATCCCAGCGCCCGCAGCGCCGCGACGCGCTCCGCCGGCGCTTCCGTCGTCGTGGCCAGCAGCGTGGGGACTTCGCGGGCCGTGCGAGCCAGAACGGAATGCGTGGGCAGACGACATTTGCTGTCCAGAATGATGCGAACCGGCGTGCGCGGCCCCGGCGGCCGGGCGGTCAGCTGTGGGTCGTCGGCCAGGGCCGTGCCGACGCCGACGATCACGGCGTCCATCCGGCCGCGCAGGACGTGGCATCGGCGCCGCGACGCCTCGTTGCTGATCCACTTCGAGTCGCCGGTCCGCGTGGCGATCTTGCCGTCGAGCGTCATCGCCCATTTGGCATGGACATAGGGCATTTTGGTCGCCAGCAGCGTCAGGTAGGGGGCGTTGAGCCGTCGCGCCGCCGCCTCGCCGACGCCGAACTCGACGGCGACGCCGGCTTGCCGCAGCTGGTCGGCCCCCTTGCCGGCCACTTCCGGAAACGGATCGCTCATGGCGGCGACCACGCGCGCGACGCCGGCCCGAAGGATCGCATCGGTGCAGGGCGGCGTCTTGCCGTGATGGCAGCACGGTTCCAGTGTGACATAGAGCGTGGCGCCGCGCGCGTCGCCGCCGGCGGCGGCCAAGGCGTTGACTTCCGCGTGCGCCTGGCCGCAGCGCTGGT
>DATKHW010000646.1:0-4889 GCA_035546275.1 Gemmataceae bacterium | reverse complement strand
AGCACGATCTGCAGCTCGCGGACCACCGGGCCGGTGACGCGGGCCACCAGCTCCTCGAAGACCAGGCCCGGCTTGAAATCGGCGTTCACGATGTTTTGTGAGCCGACGTAGGCGACGCGGCCGTCCAGCACGGCGATTTTGCGGTGATTGCGCAGGTCGAGGCGGGCCGTGTTGCGGCGGAAGCGAAACAGGCCGAGCGGCAGGACGCCGACTACCTCGACGCCGGCGGCGCGCAGCCGCGGCGCCAGGGTGCGCAGCGGCCGACGGCTGGCGAAGGAATCCATCAGCACCCGACAGGCGACGCCGCGCCGCGCCGCATCCATGAGGGCGTCGGCGACGCGATCGCCGGTCTTGTCGTCGGCGAAGATGTAATAGAGCAGGTAAGCGCTGCAGCGGGCGGCGCGGATGTCGGCGACGAGGCGGTCGATGGAAGTGTCGTAATCGGGCAGCAGCTCGACGTAGTTGCCGCCCACGATAGGGAAGTCGCCGAGGTTCTCGGCCAGCCGCACGGCTTGCAGGAACTCCGACGGCAGATCGGGGCGGCGGATGTGGGCTTCCAGCAGCTTGGCCCGGCGCTTGATGAGCTGCGACGCTTGCTCCTGCATCTCCAGCCGCCGCTTGGGCATGTAGGCCCGGCCGAACAGAGAGTAGAGGAGCAGACCCAGCACCGGCTCGATGAAAATGAGCAAGAGCCAGGTCCGCGCGGCGGCGGGGCTGCGCCGCTGCGGCACGTAGACCAGCATCACCAGCCGAATCGCCCATTCAAGGCTGAAGAAGGCCCAGGTCCAGAACGTGGCCATCGGTCGGCCGCCCTCGGATGCATCGGAATCTCTCTGATCCCTTTGGTACGCGAGAGCGGCGGGGTTCGTCAAGCGGCGAAATGTTTCCTTTACGCATCCATCTCATACGCTTTTCGCAGCCAGCGTTTCAGCTCGTCGTCGACCTCCGCCGGCGCCGTCACGGCGAGGCGGTGGGTGATGCGGTCGCCCTTGGCCCGGCCGCCGGTGTCGATGAGACGGCCGCCCGCCGGCTCGTCCTTCAGCGCCAGGCCGAGGTCCACCCGCGTCTTCGTGGACGGCTTGAGCTGGGCGAAAACGTGATTGCGGTAAAGCGGCACCATCGTCTTGCAGGGACACGCCTTGACGTCCTTGCCGAGCGATTTGCCCAGCCGCAGCAGCTGTTCGTAGATCGGCCGCAGCCCCTCCTTGCGCGCGAACATCGCCTCGACCAGCGCGGCGCCGTCCTCGTAGTCGGTGAGCCGATTTTTGCCGATGGACAGCTGGGCGATGAGCATGGCGTAGTTCGTGCCGACCTGGTGCTGCTTCTTGAGCCAGTCGCGGCGTTCCTTTTCCGTGGCCAGGCCGGTCGCTTGCAGCAAGCGCTTCCATTGTTCCAGCGATTTGCCGGTCTTTTCCGGCATCCGAGCGATCCACGCCTCCTCCATGCCGAGGCCGGGGTGCGCGTCGTAAGGCGATTTTTTCGAGGGCATATCGTTTTCCCTGGGAGGACGGTTTGACGACTGCTGTGATTGGAGCATAAACCGCGGCTGCGAACCAGCCAGGAAGCGGCGCCTTCTCGTTCCCAGGCAGAGCCTCGCCAGCAGTGCGCTCCCGGGCAGAGCCGGGGAGCGAGGAGGCGCGCTCCGCGCGGTCCAGCGAGAGGGAAACGGCACGCCGTTCGCTATTGGACGACCGCCAGGGAACCGCTACCATCGCAAGACGCCCCGGTTCGCCCCAGGAAGGACGGAATCACTCGATGGACGCGAACAGCGCACAGGAGTCCTTTCGGCAGCTGGCCGACGCCTACGGCGTCGAACCCGGCTACCATGACGATCTGCATCGGTGGAAAGACGCCGACCCCGATGCGACGCTGGCGGCGCTGCGCCTGCTCGGCGCCTCCGTGAACCGCAAAGAAGACGCGCCCGCCGCCCTGCGCGAACGGCGGCAAGCGATCTGGCGTCGTCCCTTGGAGCCGGTGCTGGTTTCCTGGGACGGTCAGGCCGCGGAGGCCGTGCTGCGTCTGCCGGCCCGCGACGCTTCGGCCGCGCTGCAGTGCCGGTTGGATTTCGAGTCCGGCGAGACGCGCGCCTGGCCCGCGCGGGCCGCCGATCTGCCGATGGTGGACCGGGCCGAGATCGAAGGCGTCCCCTACGAGGCGCGACGGTTGACGCTGCCGGCGCCGACGCCGATCGGCTGGCACCGGCTGACGGTGCAATGGTTCAACCAGTCGGCGGAAGCCGTGGTCGTGGCGGCGCCGACCCGCGCCTACGGCCCCGACAAGATGATGCGCACCTGGGGCGTCTTTCTGCCGCTGTACGCCTTGCGCACGGCCCGCGACTGGGGCGTCGGCGATTTTACCGATCTGGGAAATTTCATCGGCTGGACGCAGGACCGCGGCGGCGGCATCGTCGGCACGCTGCCGCTGCTGGCCGCCTATCTCGACGAGCCGCTGGAGCCGAGTCCCTACTCGCCGGCCAGCCGGCTCTTCTGGAACGAGCTGTACGTCGATCCCCGCGAGGCGGCGGAGTTCGCCGCCGCTCAATCGCTGGTGAATTCGACCGAGTTCAACACGGAGCGCAACGCCCTGCGCTCCCGGCCGCTGGTGGATTATGCGCGGACGGCGGCCCTCAAGCGGCGCGTGCTGGAAACGATGGCGAAGGCCTTTTTCGCCAAGCCCGCGGCCGATCGGCTGACGGCGTTCCAGAAATTCATCGCGTCCCATCCGCGGGCCGAGGATTACGCCGGCTTCCGGGCCGCCGTCGAGAAGCAGCGAAAATCGTGGTGGTCGTGGCCGGACCGGATGCGCGGCGGCAAGCTGCAAGAGGGCGATTACGACGAGGAGGCGAAGCGCTATCACCTCTACGTGCAATGGCTGGCCGACAAGCAGGTCAAGGAGCTGTCGGATCGAGCGACGCAGCGCGGCCCCGGCCTCTACCTCGACCTGACGCTCGGCGTCAACCCGGACGGCTACGACGTCTGGCGCGACCGCGAAGCGTTCGCGATCGGCGCTTCGGCCGGGGCGCCGCCCGACTCGTTCTTCACGCTCGGCCAGGACTGGGGCTTCCCGCCGCTGCACCCGGAACAGCAGCGGGCGACCGGTTACCGCTACTTGCGAGATGTGTTAAAGCACCATTTCCAGTACGCCGGCGTCCTGCGCATCGACCACATGATGGGGCTGCACCGCTTCTACTGGGTGCCGCAGGGCTTCGGCGCCGCCAGGGGCGTCTACGTCCGCCAGCGCTTCGACGAGTTGTACGCGGTCTATTGTCTGGAATCGGTGCGCAACCGCTGCGCCTTGGTCGGCGAGGACCTGGGGACGGTGCCGCAGGAGGTGCGGCCGGAGATGGCGCGGCACAACGTCCACCGCCTCTACATCGGCCAGTTCGAGATGAAGCCCGACCGCAACGATCCGTACACCTGGGTCCCCGGCGGCTCCGTGGCCAGCCTGAACACGCACGATCTGCCGACGTTCGGCGCCTTCTGGAAGGACGTCGACATCGCCGACCGGCAAAGTCAGGGACTCATCACCGAGGAGGAGGCGCGGAAGGAGCGCGAGCACCGCCGCGGTTTGCGGGAGGCGGTGCTGGAGAAGCTGCGGCAAGAGGGCCGGCTGAGCGGCGACGAGGACCCGAAGCTGGTCCTGCGGGCGTGCCTGACGCACATGGCGCAGTTCGGCGAACCGCTGTTCGTCTTGACGAACTTGGAGGATCTCTGGTTGTCGCCGGAGCCGCAGAATCGGCCGGGCACGACGTGGCGGCAGAAACCGAATTGGCAGACGAAAGCGGCCTACTCGATGGAGGCGTTCGACGGCGTGTCCGGTTTGCGCGACACGCTGCGGGCGCTGGACGAAGCGGTGCGGTCGCGGCGGTGAGCTGAGCACGCAGCGCAAGCAAGTGTTCTTGCACTTGCTTGCGCTGCTTCTTCCTCACCCCTTGCTGAATCGCAGCAGCGCGAACGTCCCCGACACCGGCGATCGGCCGCCGCCCGCCGGGAAGTCCGCCGACGGCAGGAAGATGTCGTGCGTCTTCGGGTCCAGCGTCATGGTCCGCGACCGCGCCTTGGTCATGACCGTCTCCGCCACGCTGTACTTGTCCGGCCCGTCCTCATGGACGACCGTCACCGTGCCGTCGCCGCAGGAGCAATAGGCCATGCCCGTCTCCGGATCGAACGCAGCGGCGTCCACGCCCTGGCCGATCGGCTGATGATCGACGACCTTGCCGGTCTCCGTGTTGAGGACAACCATCATCTTGTTGTGACATCCGATAAAGAGCCGATGGTTCTTGGCGTCGATGGCCATGGCCGACGGCCCCTCGCCGGGGTCGAGCGGCCAGCGCTCCAGCACGGTCATTTTCATCGGGTCGAGCTTCACGACCGTGTTCTTGTCTTCTAGGTTGACGAAAACGCCGCCGGCCCCGTCGGAGGCGGCGAACTCCGGCTTGCCGCCCAGGTCGATCGTCCCCAGCACCTTGCTCTCGGCGGCGTCGATGACGGAGGCCGAGCTGTCGCGGCCGTTGAAGGCGAAGACGCGTTTGCTGGACGGGTCGTAGATGATGCAGTCGGGGTTCTTGCCGGTCGCCACGGGGTCGCCGATCGGCTTGAGCGTTTTCAGATCGAAGACGGTGACGTTGTTGCCGCGGCCGTTGCTGATGAAGCCGCGGCCGAGGTCGGCGGCGACGGCGATGCCGGCGGTGAGCGCCAGCACGAGGCCTGCCCGCTTGATCACCTGCCGCGATGGACGAAACCTGGTTTTTGCTTGCTCTTCAGGGACATAGGACAGGGTCGACATGGCACGCTCCAAAGGTCTCGGGCGCCGGCCCAAAGCGGGCCGCCGCCCCGTTCGAGCGCCAGGATGCGATGTCCTCCTCGGTCTGATAATCTCGGAAAAAATGG
>DATKHW010000645.1:0-4942 GCA_035546275.1 Gemmataceae bacterium | reverse complement strand
GGCCTCCGCGCCAGCGACCGGCCGCTGCTGGAGCCGTGGGCGCTGTTTTGGCAGCGCTGGGCCTCCGTGGTCTTCCTGAAGGAATATCGGGCGTCTCCCGGCGCGGCCGACCTGCTGCCGGCCAACCCGGCCGACCTCGATCTGCTGTTCGAGTTTTATCGTTTCGGGTGGACCTTGCTGCGCCTGTATGAAGGGCTGGCCGACCCGTCGGATCGCCTGCAGGGAACATTGCGCGAGCTGCTCCCGCCGTCCTCGCCCTGACGGTCTTGTCCGGCCGCCTGGGACGATTGAGGCCTTCGCATCTATAATTTAGAGGAGGAGCCAGTCTGCCACCCCCGTTCGACGACGCACGGTCGTCCAGCGTAAGGATACAGGGCTTTGCCGTCTGGAGGACGGGACTCACCTTCCTCAGGCGGCGAAGCCCTTTTCCGTTGGACGCGCGAACGGAGGACCTTATGAAACTGGTCATCGTCTCCAACCGGCTGCCGCTGTCGATTCGCGAGGAAGGCGGCCGATTGCAGTTCACCGAGAGTCCAGGAGGCCTGGCCTCAGGGCTTCGCACCTACATCACGTCGCCCAAGGCCGCGCAGTCCGAATACGTCTGGGTCGGTTGGCCGGGTGGGTCCGTCCGGGAGGAGCTGCAAGCCGAAGTCGTCCGCCGCTGCCGCGAGGAGCTGTCGGCGGCGCCGGTGTTCCTGTCGGATCAGGACGTGGAAGCGTTTTACGAGGGTTTTTGTAATAATACGCTGTGGCCGCTGTTCCATTATTTTCCCTCGCTGACCAACTACGATGAGAGTTGCTGGGAGAGCTATGAGCGCGTCAACAGCATTTTCTGCGACGCGGTCCTGAAGACGGCCGGACCCGACGACCTGGTTTGGGTCCACGATTATCACTTCTTCCTGCTGCCGGCCATGCTCAAGCGGCGCTCGCCGCAGCTGCGGGTCGGTTTTTTTCTGCACATTCCTTTTCCATCGTTCGAGATGTTCCGGCAATTGCCTCATGCGTGGAGATGCGCGCTCCTTAAAGGAGTTCTCGGGGCCGACGTCATCGGCTTCCACACCCACGACTATACGCAGCACTTCCTCAAGTGCGTCCGCCGGGTTCTCGGCTGGGAACATGACATGGGACGCATCCTCCTGACGGAACGCACGGTCAAAGTTGATACGTTTCCTATGGGGATCGAATTCGACCGCTTTTCGGCGCTGGCCTCGTCGGAACAAGTCGCCCATGCGCGAGACGAACTGCGGCGGCCGCTCCGGGATTGCCGCATCGTACTGTCGATCGACCGGCTCGATTACACCAAGGGCATCGCCAATCGGCTTCTGGCGTTCGAGCGGTTCCTGGAGGAAAACCCCGATTGGCACGGCAAGGCGGTTCTGCTCATGGTGGTGGTGCCCTCGCGCATGGGCGTGGAGAGCTATCAGAAAATGAAAACGACCATCGATGAGCTAGTCGGCCGAATTAACGGGCGTTTCGGCACGCTGGAATGGACGCCGGTCCATTATCAGTTCCGCACGTTTCCACAGGATCAGCTGGCGCCGCTCTACGCCGCCAGCGACGTGATGTTGGTGACGCCCATTCGCGATGGCATGAATCTGGTAGCCAAGGAATACGTGGCGTCGCGGCCCGATGCGACGGGGGTTCTGATTTTGAGCGAAATGGCCGGCGCCGCCAGCGAGTTCGGCGAGGCGCTGACGGTCAATCCCAACGACGTGCCCGGCATGGCGCGGGCGATCCGGACGGCGCTGGACCTGCCGCTCGACGCACAGAAGGAAGCCATGCACGCCATGCGCGATCGGCTGCGCCGCTACGATGTGGTGCGCTGGGCCAGCGATTTCCTCGACGCCCTTTCACAGCGCGGTTCGCAGCCGGATCGCCGTCTGCTGTCTGCGGAGGTCGCCGCCCGGCTGGAGCGCGATTTCTGGAAGGCGTCGCGCCGGCTGCTGCTCTTGGATTATGACGGCACCCTGGTCCCGCTGAAAGCCACGCCGGCGCAAGCGCGACCGGACGCGGCCCTCCTGACCCTGCTGAAGCGGCTGGCGGAGAAGGCCGAAGTGGTCGTCGTCAGCGGTCGGCCGCGCGCCTGGCTGACCAGCGCCTTCAACGGCGACGTGAGCATGATTGCGGAGCATGGCGCCTGGGTTCGGGAGCGCGGCGGCGAATGGATGCGCAGCGGCGGTTTGAAGGACGACTGGAAGCCGCCGATCCGCCAGGTCATGGAGCACTACGTCGATCGGTTGCCCGGCGCTTTCGTCGAGGAAAAGGAATATGCCCTGGCCTGGCACTACCGACGAGCCGATCCCGACCTGGCGGCGCTGCGCACCAAGGAGCTGGTGGACCATCTCATCAGCCTGACGGAAACGGCCGACCTCAAGGTGCTGGACGGCAAAAAGGTTATCGAAGTCCGGCCGTCCAGCGTCAGCAAGGGGGCCGCTTGCCAGATCTTTCTTGGGCGCGATTGCGATTTCATCTTGGCGGTGGGCGACGACGCCACGGACGAAGACATGTTCCGCGTGCTGCCGGAGACGGCTTATTCCATCCGCATCGGCCTGGCCAAGTCGTACGCACGCTTTTACGTCTACAGCCAGTCGAACGTCCGCGCCTTGCTGGAAGGGCTGGCCGGGCCGAGCGCAGCCTCGCTGGAAAAATCGGCCCTTCACTGGACGACGCATCCGTCGCTGTACTAAAACGAGACGTGCCTAAGCAGCAGCCCGCAGCCTGAGCAGCCGCCCGCAGCAAGCAAGGGCTTTGACAAGGCCCTTGCTTGCTGCGGGCTCGTGGCGCTGCCGGCTTCTATTCCGCGAGGCGCCATGATTATCGTTCTCCGCCGCGACGCCACCGAGCAGCATATTGAACACATTCTGGACCGCATACGGGAGCTGGGTTTCCGGCCGCACATCAGCAAGGGAGAGCTGCGCACCCTGATCGGCGTCATCGGAGACGAGGACAAGTTGCAGGCGGAACCCTTGCAAGCCATCCCTGGCGTCGAGCAGGTGTTGCCGATCCTCAAGCCGTTCAAGCTGGCCAGCCGGGAGTTCCACGCCGCCGACACCGTGGTCGAAGTCAGCGGCCCCGGCGCCAAGACGGTGCGCATCGGCGGCGGCAGCCTTGCCCTGATCGCCGGGCCCTGCGCGATCGAGGGCGAAGCCATCCTCGACGACATCGCCGGCTCGGTCAAGAGGGCTGGAGCGAACCTGCTCCGCGGCGGAGCATTCAAGCCGCGGACCAGTCCGTACAGCTTTCAGGGTCTCGGTGAAGAGGGCTTGCGCATCCTCCGCGACGTCGGCCATAAGCACGGGCTGCCGGTCGTCACGGAAGTGATGGATCCGCGCCAGGTCCCGCTGGTGGAGCGCTACGCCGACATGTTCCAGATCGGCGCCCGCAATATGCAGAATTTCGATCTGTTGAAGGAAGTCGGCCAGGCGCGGAAGCCGGTGCTGCTGAAGCGCGGCATGAGCGCCACGGTCAAAGATATGCTTATGTCCGCCGAGTACGTCCTATCGGAGGGCAATCCCAACGTGGTGCTGTGCGAGCGCGGCGTCCGCTCCTTTGAGGATTCCACGCGGAACATGCTCGATCTGAGCGCCGTGCCCAACGTGAAGGGGCAAAGCCATCTGCCGATCATCGTGGACCCCAGCCACGCCACCGGCAGGCCCGATCTAATTCCGTCAATGGCTCGAGCCGGCCTGGCGGCGGGAGCGGACGGCGTTCACGTCGAGGTCCACAGCAAGCCGGAAAAGGCGCTGTCCGACGGTCCCCAGGCGCTGCTGCCAAACCAGTATGCGGCCTTGACGGAGGACCTGCGCAAGCTGGCGGCGCTGATGGGAAAGACAATCTGACGTGTTCATGCCAGAGCACGCAGCGCAAACAAGTGTTCTGACAAAACACCTGCTGGCGCTGCGTGTTCGGGGTGCGGGAGGACGGCCCCAATGCGCGATAAGTTCGTGGCCGGCAACTGGAAGATGTACACCAACGCCGCCACAGCCCGAGCGCTGGCGTCGGCGATCGTCGCCGGTCTCGGCGCCGAGAAGCGGGTCCGCGTCGCGGTTTGTCCGCCGGCGCCCTATCTCACCGTCGTGGCGGACGTGCTGAAGGGCAGCGCGTTAGAACTGGGTGGTCAAAACTGTTACACCGAAAAAGAGGGCGCCTTCACCGGCGAGGTCAGCCCGACCATGCTGGCAGACGTCGGCTGTAAGTGGGTGATTCTGGGCCACAGCGAACGGCGGCACAAACTCGGCGAAACGGACGCTTTCATCAGCCGCAAGGTCCACGCCGCCCTCGGCGCCGGCCTGCATGTCATCCTGTGCCTGGGTGAAACGTTGGAGGAGCGCCAGGCCAATCGCACCGAATCCGTGCTGGACGCGCAACTCGTCGGCAGCTTGGCCGGGATGGACACGACGGGGCTTCGGCGCGTCGTATTGGCCTATGAGCCGGTCTGGGCGATCGGCACGGGCGTCAACGCCACGCCGGACCAGGCGCAGCAGGCCCACGCCTACATTCGCCGGCGAATTTCGGAGCGATTCGGCGAGGAAACGGGGCGTACGCTTCCTATACAATACGGCGGCAGCGTCAAGCCGGAGAACGCCGCGGCGCTGCTGCACCAGCCGGACGTGGACGGCGGGCTGATCGGCGGCGCCAGTCTCAATGCGGATCAGTTCGTGGCGATTGTGCGGGCGGCCCTCTAGCCGCCAAAGTCGCCTTCCCTGCCCGGACAGGACGCCTATAATAACAATTTCTAAACGGACCTGTCGAAAGGATATCGCTGTGAGCGTCGCGAGCCTGAGCCTGTTCGCCGTATGGGGCTGGGTTCCCCCCGTGCTGGCCATTGCCCTGCTCCTGGTGGGATTGTTCTTGATCCTGCTCGTGCTGATTCAGCGTGGCAAGGGCGGCGGCCTGTCTGGCGCCTTTGGCGGCGCGGGCGGCTCCAGCGCCTTCGGGTCGC
>DATKHW010000644.1:0-10223 GCA_035546275.1 Gemmataceae bacterium | reverse complement strand
CGGCTTGTCTGCGGACATTTCGGCGGGCTTGGCGGCGGTGCAGCCGGGAAGGCGTTTGCGTCCCTGGGCCGCATTCGCTACACTCGTAGGCGCCGAGTTGTCATCCCCGCGACTTTGCACGAGGCCCCTCAATCATGGCTGATCCGCCAGCAAAGAAGGTCGGCTGCCCTGTCGTGGTGCTGTCGCTGAACGAGCCGCAAATCAATAACGACATCGTCGCGGAAAGCTTGCGGGACGAGCTGCTTGCCCTGCACACCGCCGTCGGCGCCGTCCACGCAATCATCGACTTCCAGTCGGTGCAATACCTGTCCAGCGCCGGCTTCCGTCCGCTGCTCAGCCTCAATCGTCACGTCCGCGAGCGCGGCGGCCGCTTGGTGCTGTGCAACATGCAGCCGCAGGTGGAGGAGGTCTTCACGGTCACGCGCCTCATCGACCCGGACGGCAAGGGCCGCGCCGCGTTCGTCGCCCAACCCACGGTGCCGGCCGCCGTGGCCCATGTCTATCAAGCCGAAGGCGCCGCCTGACTCTATTTGACGGCGACCGTCAGCGGCGCACTGATGATAGTGACGGCGCCGTACCCTTCATCGGCCGATTCCGCCCCGGCCGGCGCCGGCGAAACCGTGGTTTTGTAGCTGGCGGTCAGCGTGTACTTGCCGGGCGCCAGCCAGTAGGCGCGGTGCGATCCCTTGAAGCCGAACGCCAGGCTCGTGATGGGAACCGTCTGGCTCTTGCCCGGTTCCAGGGTGATGGTCTTCGGGGCGATGATGAGCTTGTTCGTGATGCGACCTTTGAGTTCCACGCTCAGCGCGTCCGGCCCCTGCAAGTCCAGGTCGATCACGTTGGTCGTGCCGCCCATGCGGATTTGCAGGGGGCTGTTGCTGATGTTCTTCAGCTCCAAACTCAGGTCCACCGCCGGAGCGTCCGGGTAGGCGCCGGCGTCGATCATCTTGCGCACGTCGTCGGCGGTCTTGCCGCCCAGATTCAGTTCATAGGACGCCTGGTTGCTGGTCAGCGTCGCTTGCAGCGGAACGCCGGGCGGGTCGGTCTTGCCCTTGTCCGGCTTCGGCTCGTCCGCGGCGCAGGCCAACGGAATGAGAAAGAGGAACAGGATCGCCCATGTCGTTCGCATGTTTCGGACTCCGCTGCAAGGATACCGGACCCGCAGGCGCACTTGGTCATTCCTATCGGGCGATCGGTTGCAATGCAATGAAGCGATGCAAAAGACGAACAGACGCCTATCTCTCCCCCAAATATGGGTTAACGTCATTTGCCCCGCGACGGTCAAGAGAAGCAGGCCTGCAAGATTCTTGGATTTTCCTTGTCAAGAGAATCTGGGAAAGGTGTTCTCCTGGGAGTTAAGCAAATCCATCGGTTGCACGAGAGTTGCCGTGCGGCGCTGGCAGGATTTGACCAGCGTGTCCGAGGACGAGCTTGGCCGGTTAGCCGTGGCCGAGGCGAATCCGGCATGCGCCGCCGGTCTGCCCTGCGCGCCGGACGACTTCCACGGCAAGGGCCTCTATGAAGCTACGCCGGAGGTCGAGCGCCGCGGCTGTCTGCTGAAACACGGCACTCATCTGCGTCAACGACGACGGCGCGATCTGCATCTTCCGCCTGCCGCCGCGCGAATCGAACGACCCCTGACGGCATGGCGCGAAAAACCGGCGAAGTTGCTCTTGCACTATTTGGGCCTCCTGGGTATCAGGCCCGCCCAACTATTCGCAGATTCCAATCTGGGTCGTGCGCCGGCACGACAGCTCGCATCGCGCCGCGGGGTGTGGTGCGCAGCGGCCGATCGCCCCAGCGTTTGGGGAGGGCCGGCAAAGGATTCAGCGCGGGGGGGGACTGCGCGGTGCGGTCCATAGATACCGGGGGCATGGCCAGGGGAAAAGCCGGAAAGGCGACGCTTGCAAGCGTCACCGGCGGAAATGGCCAGCAGCCAAGGAGTCGGGAGATGGCGAGCAGAAGACGAAATGGGCTGTCCCAGGCTCTGTGGGCGGCCATGCTGATTGGTCTGGGCAGCGTCGGCTGTTCGGCCCAAGTGTCCTTCATGACTAGCCCCAGCCCAAGCTGGCAGTCTGCGTCGTCGCCGGCGTCCGGCGCCGCCAGCGCGGCACTTGGGCCACAGACGACGACCAAGAATGGGAACGGGTCGGGAACCGCCGCGCCGACCGGCCAAACGGCGGGCAGCTCGACTCAGGCGATAGGCGGTTCCATTCAACTGACCGGCGGCTCGGCGCCAGCCAAGAGCGCTTCGCCGGGCATTCCGGCCATGCTGCCTGCGGTGCAAACGGCGTCGGCCGGTCCAACGGTGCCGCCGCCGCCGCCGCTGATGCAATCGGCCTATCAGCTGCAAGACAAAACAAGCGACAAGCCGGATGCGAGCAAGGGCGCACCGCCCGCTCCGACGCCTGTCACAACCGGGGCGACGGCCGGCGTCAACCCGTTCCCGCCAGCCGAGCCGGAGGTCGGGCCGCGCCTGCCGCTGCCGACCGAGAAGGCCAAGACGATGCTGCCGGCCTACGTCATCGAGCCGCCGGACGTGCTGCTCATCGACGGCATCCGGCTCATTCCCAAACCGCCGTACCGGATCGAGCCGCTCGACGTGCTGCTCATCGCCGTGCCCAACGCCCTGCCCGATCAGCCCGTCGGCGGGCCTTATACTGTGACGCCCGAAGGCACCGTCAATCTCGGCTTCGGCTATGGCGCCTTCCACGTGGCCGGCTTGACGCTGGAGCAAGCCGCCAACACGATCAAGATGGGTCTGCGCCTGAACAACCCCCAGGTGAGCGTGGCCCTGGCGCAGTTCCGTGGAGTTCAGATGGTCCGCGGCGAACACATCGTCGGCCAGGACGGCACCATTACGCTGGGCACCTACGGTTGCGTAAACGTCACGGGTCTGACGCTGTCGCAGGCCAAGTGCGAGATCGAGCGCTGGTTGTCGCGCTGGCTGCAGGACCCCATCGTGTCGGTCAGCATCGCGGGGTACAACAGCAAGGTCTACTACGTCATCACCGACGGCGGCGGATTCGGCCAGCAAGTTTATCGCCTGCCGATCACCGGCAACGAAACGGTGCTCGACGCCATCGCCAACATCCAGGGCTTGCCGCCGGTCGCCAACAAGCGCCGCATCTGGCTGGCCCGGCCGACGCCGGTGCAGCGCGGCTGCTATGAGATTCTGCCGGTCAACTGGGAAGCGATCACGGAAGCGGGATCGACCGAAACCAACTGGCAGGTCTTCCCCGGCGATCGCATCTACGTGAAGGCCGATCCGCTCATCACGATCGACAACACACTGGCCAAGGTGCTCTCGCCGATTGAACGCCTCTTCGGCGCAACGCTGCTCGGCACCGCGACCGTTCGCAGTTTCGGCGGCAACTTCAACAACAACGGCTTCTAAGCCGTCGTTTCAGGCCGATCCGGAATTTCCCGTCCTTTCGTCAGGGCGGGAGGCTCCGGATCGGTCCAATTCTCTGGCCCCCTCTGCGGCTTCCGGTCGATAGATGCAGCGAAAGGAAGCCGAAGAAGCGGGCAGCCAGGGATGGCGACGTGAACCAATTTGACAAAGCGCTGGGATGGGCCTAGACCTGAGCGACGGGCGCGGAAGGAACATTCCGCACAACCGTCGCATTCCATACGGTCGGAAAACGGCGGGCGTACCGCCGGCGCCCCGACCCAGCGCCCAAGAGGAGGATAGCGTGATGTCCCGATGGAAGCCCGCCCTGGTGGTCCTGACGCTGGCGCTGGCCGCGAGCGCGGCCCGCGCCCAGGCGCCTGGCCAAATGCCGACGACGCCGTATTCCCAGCCCGTGGTCAGCCCGTACCTGAACTTGCTGAACCGTGGCAATCCGGCGATCAATTACTACGGCATCGTGCGCCCGCAAATCCAGCAGGGGCAGCAATTGCAGACGCTGCAATACGGCCTGACCCATGCCGTGGACGAAATCAACACGGACCAGGGCACGACGACGACCACGCCAGGGACCGCAACCCCGACGGGTCACGTCGCCGGCTTCATGACGTACCAGAGGTTCTTCAACACCGTCAACGCAGTCAACCCGCGCCGTTGAGCCGGGACGCGCAGCGACGGTGGGCCTACCAAGGAGGGAGACCATGTCGCTGAAATGGGGAATGAGGGCGTCGGCCCTGCTGCTGGCCTGCTGCACCGCGGCCGCCTGGGCCGACGAGCCCATGGCCGTCAGCCCGGCGCCGATGCCGGCGGATGCACCAGGATGCGCGTGCGCGACCGGCGGTTGTGCAACCGGGGCCTGCGGGCGAGGGAGCTGTCACTGCCCTAAAACCTGCTTCACGATCGAGAAACCGCCGTGCCTGAAGTGGCACAAGATCTGTCCCAAGCCCGTGTGCTCGCCGTGCGACCTGGAAGGCTACGGCTACTACCCCACCTGCTGGCGGCCGTGGGCGTATCCGCCGAATTACGCGTATTGCCCCGTGCCGCCGCCCGGCGTTGTGGCGAGCGAGGCCCCGCCGCTGATCGTCGGCGAACCTGGCCCGGCCTCGCCTGGCGCCGCGCCGGATGAGACGCTGCCCTCGCCGAAGAAGGCAGCGACTCCGAATCCGGATCGGTAATCGGAGCGAGCGGCGCGGCGGACGCCGCGCCGCTCGCCTTCAGTCGCTCACCCTTTGGACCTGTAAATACTCTTTACCCAGGTCCTTCTGCAACTGCATCGGCCAATCCCACGCTTTCGCTTCCGCGTCGTCCCGGACGCAGATCCGCACCTGCCTCGGAAAGGCCAGCGCCACGGCCTGGGGCATGTCGAGAAACAGACGCACATTGAGGAAGATGGGCCCCGCTCGGTGGGACGCCGGCGGGTGATACAGGTCCAGCCGCGCCACGTCCGGCTCAAACAGGGCCGCGTACAGGGCGATCCCGGCCATATCGCCGTCGCCTTGCAGCCAAACGGGCGCCCCCTTCAACGCGTCCAGGGTGCGAAGCACCGCGATGGCACGGCGGACGTCCCAAGCACGCTGGCCGTCCAGGGTCTGGCCTAGCAGAGCAAAGCGGCGAAGGATGTGTCGGCCGGCCGGCCCCCCACTCTGCCCTCCCCCACCCGCGGGGGGAGGGTTAGGCGGGGCCTCCGACCAGCGCGTCGGCCCCACGCCGCGCGGCGCCACGGCCGCGAACGCCCACTTGTTGAACTCCAACGTATTCCGGTTTTGCATGAGCTTCTCGTCATTGCGCTTCGGCTCCGCCGACAGCTGCAGCGCCTTGGTGAACGGCGGCCCGAGGTCTTCCGTCCATTCGTGCCACCCTTTTTCATCCAGTGCATTGAGGATCACCAGCGTGGGCCTATCCACTTTCGCCGCGGTGAGCAGCCAGAGCCGCAGCGGGACTTCCTCCTCGCTGACGAAATCGTAGGCCCGCAGCCGGAGCCCGTCGGCCGTTACGTCCTCGGCGGGCCGCACGTCCAGCGGCGGAGGCGACGTGGTCCAGCCGCGGAACACCTGGTCGCGCAGCGCGTCGAGCAGCTCCGGCGCCTTGCCGCTCCACCATTCGCGCGCCACGGCCGGCGACTGCGGCAGCTCGAGCACCGCCGGTTTGCGGAACACCTCGTCGAGCGTGGCGTTGATCGCATCGTCCGGAAGCTTATCGAAGACTTTGAGCTGTTTAGGGTCGAATTTCTTCGGTTCCGGCTCCGTCACGTCGCCGTCGTCGTGCTTGAGCCAGTGATTCATCCACCGGTAGGCCTCCAGCCGCAGCTCCGGCGTGTCCTTGTGCGGGTCCTGCGTCTCGAACAACCGAAAGCGGTCGCCGGCGCCGTAGAGGTCGTAGAGCCGGCGGACCTTCTCCGACAGCCTGCGGAAGCCGTCTTTCGGAAAGATATAATCGTGATCGCCGTTCTCCAGCATGAGAGGACGCGGGGCGCACAATGCCATTACCTCGGTGAAGTCCCAGCGATACGTGTTGGACATGAACATGCAGTCGCAATGGCCCGAGATGACGCCGTCCTTGTAGCGCGGGTCTTCGCCTTCGCAGATCTGACATTGCAGATCCGTGACTCCGGCGACAGGAATGATGCACTGCGGTCGGTCGTCGGCGGCGGCGACCCACCACGACGTGGCGCCGCCGCCGGAGCGGCCGGTGACGCCGAGGCGCTTGGGATCTGCTTCTTTGCGTGTTTCGAGATAATCCAGAGCGCGGATGGCGTTCCAGCACTCGACGCCGGCTGGCGTGTACCCCACGGTGTGCCACCACCAGCGGTCCAGCTCGAAGGTGCCGTGATGCACTCCCTGAATTTCGCCGAGTTCCAGCGTGTCCACGATCAGGCAGACGTAACCATGCGACGCGAACCAGGCGGGGTGGTGCTGGTAGTAGCACTTGTTGCCGCAAGAAACGCCGTCCACGACGACCTTGCCGTGGCCGCACAAGTACAGCACCGCCGGCGCCGGGGCCTTCAGTCCCTTGGGAACGTACAGGTTGGCGGTGACATAGAGCCCAGGCATGGACTGAAAAGATAGTTTTTCGATGGTGTAAGCGTCCGTTTCCAATTTGCCGGTTACGACGGGATGGAGGTCGGTGCGCGGCGGCAGCGGCCAGAGGCCGAGCATTTCGAGGAAGCGGCGGCGCATCTCGGGGCGGACCCGTTCCCAGTCGGCGCGCGTGTGGATGTCGGCGAGGGAGGCGTCGGCGATCTCCTGGACCTGCCGACGAAAGCAGGCGTCGCGGATGTGGTCGCCGCGGGACGCGTCGGGTGTATCATCGGCGTGGAGCGGCGCCGCGGTGACTAGGAGAAACAGCGCGGGAAGCAAGCGGTCCGGCATGATCGGCCTCCGAGGCGGCGAGCGTTATGAAGCTGATCCTACCGCGCTGCCCGGCGGAAGGCACGTTGCTATATTGGCCAGGACATTGTCGCCGGCCCGTGATCTGTGGCGGATGCGAGAAGCGCTCATGAATTCACTTTACACGATCGCTGATATATCCAACATCTGCAGTCCAGGGCTCTTGTTCTTCAAGGACCTTATCCGCCGCAACATCGCGCGATCCATCGAAATGGCCGGCGGCGCCGACCGACTGCGGCCGCATGTCAAGACGCACAAGACGCGCGAGATCGTCCGACTCGCCCTGGACGCCGGAATCGCCAAGCACAAGTGTGCGACGCTGGCCGAGGCCGAAATGCTGGCCGGCTGCGGCGTAAAGGATGTGCTGATCGCTTACAACATGGTGGGGCCCAATTGTCTTCGCATGGCCCGGCTGGCCCGCGCTTGCCCCGACTGTCGCTTCGCTGTCACGGCCGACGACGCCGGGGCTGTCGACGCCCTATCCGAGGCCATGGCGGCCGCTGGTCGGACCGTGGACGTGTTGCTCGATCTCGACGTCGGGCAGCACCGCACCGGCGTCGCCCCCGGCCCGGCAGCAGCCCCCGTGTATGAGCGTATTGCCCGTTTGCCAGGCCTAGCGCCGGGCGGGCTGCACATTTACGATGGACACAACCACCAGTCCAACTTTGTGGAGCGCCAAACCGCGGCTCTCCGCAACCTGGAACCAGCTTTGGCGCTGCGAGACGAACTGCTGAAAAAGGGCCTGCCCGTGCCCCGCCTTGTCCTCGGCGGCACTCCCACCTTCCCGGTCTATGCTAAATTGCACCTGCCAGGAATGGAGTTATCGCCGGGCACGTGTTTCGTACACGACCACGGTTATTCCGCGAAGTTCGCCGACCTGGCCGGATTCACGCCGGCCGCTCTCGTGCTGACCCGGGTCATCAGTCGTCCGACAGCCACGCGCGTCACCCTGGACCTCGGGACCAAGGCCGTCGCCAGCGATCCACCGGCTGGCGGGCGCTGCATCCTGCTCGACGTGCCGGATTGCGTGCCGATTTTGCATAACGAGGAGCATTTCGTCGTGGAGACGCCGGCCGCCGACCGCTTCAAGCCGGGAGACGCCGTGTTGGCCGTGCCGACCCACGTTTGTCCCACCTGTGCGCTGCACCAGTTCGCCTACGTCATCGAAGGCGGCCGGCTCACGGAAAAATGGTCGATCGCCGCTCGCGATCGGATGCTGACGATCTGAGAATGAAATCAGCGCGAGCGGACGAAGAAGGTCATGCCCTTGCCGAGCCGGCAAATGTGATCGAAATGCTGCCGCTGGATCACATCCAGCAACTGGTTCGCCGGCTCCGGCGCGTCGCCCATCGTCGCCAGCGCAACGTCGCCGGTGCAGACGGCCCATTTGCCGTCGATCTGCCGGACCTGCAGGCGATCCGGCTCGAACGCCTGACCGTCCATGCCGAACATCAGGCCGCGCGGCGCCTGGCCGCCGCACAGGTAATAGGTTACGTCTCCCACCTGGCGCTGCTCCGTGAAGTGATAGTATTGCACCGCGGAGCGGCCGAGACGGGCGGCGTATTCGTCGGAGCCGAAATCAGCGAGGACAAAGCTGCCCGCCGCCAGTTTCCAGTCGCCGCCGTCCTTGTGCAGCTGGACCTGCCGCCAATCGAAGGGAACATGATCGGGGGTATCGGATGTAACCGATATTCCATTTCCGGAAATAGGCGCTCCGCGCAGCGGCGGAACAGCGGGGGCCGGGATCGAATCGAGGCCGGTATGCTTGGCCTGGGGTTTCGCGGCCGGAGACGCCGGATCGGGAACAGGCGGCGGCGTGGCATGGATCGGCGGACTGCCGGGAACCGCGTCGGTCCCCGCGAAGAAAACCATCATCGACGGCGCCCCGGCGCCGATCGTGCCGACTTGCGTGAAGCCGTATTTCTGAATGACCGCTAGCGCCTCCTTGGCGTCTTTCTGGCTGCCGCCGAAGCTGAACAGCGCCCGGTGGTCGTCGCGCAGCATCCACTGGTCCTGCATCTGTTCGACGCGGAGGCTGGCGCCGTCGATGGGCAGCACGCGCAAACCAGGCGACGATCCCTGCGGCGGTTTACCGTCGGACAGCCAGTATTCCAGCGCCGGCGCGGGGCCGCCGATGACGCCGCGCTGGTCGAGCCGCAGTTCGCGGATCAGGCGCAGCGCCTCGCGAGCTTCGGATTCATTCCGTCCAAAATCCTTGATCGTGGCGCCGTCGGCGCTGACTTGCCAGCCCTGAAACGACCAATCGACGAAGGCGTGTTCGGTATCGAACGATTTGAGGCGCTCCAGCGGCGGCGCCGGGGTCTTGGCGGGCGCGGCAGGCGGCGGCGCGACGGCTGGGTGCAGCGTCGCGGCAGGATCCGCGGCTTGGGAAAGCACCATCGCCAAAGCGAGGAAAACGTCGCCGGACATCGCGCGGCCCTCGGTTGCCGGGAAATGAATGAACCGCCCGGCGCAGGCCGGGTAATTCATTCATCGGCGGAAACCGGGTCGGATTTAACGGAGATTCCGCTGGCGCGCATCACAGCAGCTAGGATCCCCCTGCTCGTTCCCCAATCCGTTCGGGAACAAGAAGCTCGAAGGGCCAGCGCTTAGCAGGTCCAATTACGGCGACTCCAGCAGCTTGATTTTGATGTCCTTAAACAGGATTTCCATCGTGAAGCCGGCGTGCAGCTGCAAGGCGATGACCCCGTCGTGCAGCGCCTTGGGGCTGTCGTCGATCATTTGCGTCGTGAGATGGCCGTTGATGGCGTAGGTGATGTGACGGCCCTTGGCGACGACCACGCAATCATTCCAATCGCCGACCTTGATGAATTTCTTGAGGTCGTCGCCGTCGGCGTGCAGCTTATCATTGCTGCGATTGTTGTTGGAGTCCCAGACCGTCCGTTCGCCGCGGTTGCTCATCGTGCCGCGTCCGCCGGCCACGCCCGCCTCGTCGTAGATCGAACCATCGTAGCCGGCCTTGGCGTCGAAGTCGGCCTGGTAGCCGCCGACGCGATCGGTCTTGGGGTCGATGATCTTTGAGCGGAATTGCACGCCGGAGTTGCCGTCCGGCGTGGCGAATTTGTAGCTGAAGTGCAGCTCGAAATCGGCCGGCTGCATCGCCGTGAGGATGAGGAAGGTTTGCTTGGATCCTTCCTTGGTTTCATGGCCGCTGATGTAACCGTCCGAGGTGACGGACCAGAAGCCGTCGAGTCCATCCCAGTTCGTCAGGTCCTTGCCGTTAAAGAGCGGGATGAAGCCGTCCGTGTCGGGCGGGGGCAGATCGGCCGATTTCTCGGCGGCGCTGGGCGTTCCAACGGCGAGAAGCAGCACGACGAGCGCAGAGATTTTCCCTTTCATCGTCTGTATACTCCGCTTGTCTGGAGAGCGCCCCGCGAACATGCTGCGGGGATGACGATGATTGTATG
>DATKHW010000643.1:0-7847 GCA_035546275.1 Gemmataceae bacterium | reverse complement strand
CGGCCCAGACGAAGGAATCGGCCTTCCAAGCCACGGTGCTGCTGACCCGGCCGACGGACGACCACATTGAGGTCGAGCTGGTCGGCTTGCCGCATGGCGACCGGGCGCGGAACCAGTGCATCGTGAGCCGCTGCACCGCTCCGATTCGCGGCCGCCGCCTGCATCTCGTCGTGATCGGCGTGGACGTTAAGGACGGCGAAGCGCTCAAGCAGCAGGCCCTGATTGCCGTCGGCGCCGACGGCAGTCCGGCGTCTTCGTCGTTCTTTGAGAAGGTCGTGCCCTACGAGCCGCTCGTCGGGCCTGTGACGGTCGGCAGCATCAAGAGCCGTTTGCGGTCCGTCAAGAGGAAGATCGACGATCAACCGCAGGACCCCAACGTGCCCCTCAGCGACGTCGTCCTGGTCTACTTCCAGGGTCAGGAGATCGCCGGGTCGGACGGCCTTTATCTGCTGTCGTCCGAGTATGCGCAGGACCAGAACCTGCAGCGATCGGCGTTGAGCGGGCAGTGGATCGTGGGCCTGTTCGGCGAGACGCGCGGCGCCCAGGTCTTGATGCTCGACGCCCAGCGCCTGGCCGCCGAGCAAGCCGCGGCGGCGAAGAACCCCTTCGATGGCGGCCGGCTGGGCGTCTTCCATGCTTTCTGGTCGGGCGCGACGGTTCCCCCCGCCGAGCTGCTCACGCTGTTGCAAAAAGGCTGGTCGCGAGCCGACACCCTGGATAGCCTGGCGCAGCAAATCCAGGAGCTGTGCCCGCCGCAACTGCAGTTCGCCAAGTATTTGCCGGGCGACCTGGCCCAGCTGGAGTTCGGCGGTAAACGGCCGTGAATGAGAGGCGGCGCGGCGTCCGCCCGCCAGGTTAAGCTCTGTTGTGGCTCGGTCTCCGACCGTGCCACATCCGCCGACCGAAGGCCTCCCGGATGTGTCGCCGACGGCCCGAACATCGGGAGACCTTCGGTCGAGGCAGCGTGGCACGGTCAGGAGACCGTGCCACAACGGAGTGTGCGCCGTGTTAAGTAAAAACACGGCGGACTGACGCCGTACCGCTCGCCCTCTTCTCCATTTTCTCCGTCTTTTCCGTCTTTCCTTTTCGCGCCAGCCGTCCCGTAAGGCGGAATACGCACCATTCCCTTGCAATTTGCCAGCGCCAGCCCCTCTCGCCGAACCGATAGGAATCCTCGGAACCTGTACCCTTTTGCTCAGATTCAAAGTCGCGCCCTCTCCGCGCGACCTGAAGCGGGGAGGTCATGAGGAACGGACGTTCAAGGAGGAACCGTTGAAACGCGCATTGTCCTACCGCCGTCCGGCGCCCCTGCTGGCCGCCGGCGCTTCGCTAATGGTCCTGCTGACGGCGACGGCCGCCCAGGCTCAGGGACCGGGTTGGTACGGGCCTGCTTACGCACAACCGGGATGCTCCCCGACCTATGTGCCCGGCTGCCCGGCGCCGTACCTGGTCCAGCCGCAGCAGACCAACCCGCAGCAGACCAATCCGCAAACCACGACGCAGGCGCCGGAGCCGGAAACGGAGAACCCCGGCATGGGCGCCCCGGGCGGCGAGACGGTCGCGCTGTCGCCGGGCGGTTACCTCGACGACGCCATCCCGCAGACGCTGTTCCGGCTGCGTTACGAGTCCCGCTTCGACATCAACCGCTTCGACCGCGCCTCGTACATGTACGCAACATGGCAAGAAGGCGCCTTCCACACGCATGCGCTGGTGGGCGGCAACGGAACCATCCGCGGAACCTTCTTCGATCTCAAGGCGACCGGCCCACAGATCGGCTCGGACGACATTGACGACCAAACTCTGTCCGCCTACACGGAATTCGCCTTCAGCCAACGGGCGTCGGTCTTCGTGGACGTTCCATTCCGATTCGTCCACTTCGGCGACAGTTTGGAGGACGAAGGAGGCGAAGACGGGCCGAATTCACCGGACCACAGGCAGTTCCCGGAAACGGAGGTTCCCGATCCAAAGTCCACCACCGGCGGCCTGTCCGACATCGATGTCGGCTTCAAGTATGCCCTGATCGCCGAGACCAACAACCGCTATGTGACCTTCCAGTTCCGGACCTATCTGCCCACGGGCGACCCCGGCCTCGGTCTGGGAACCGGCCACGTCAGCCTGGAGCCGAGCTTGCTGTTCTACCAGCGCCTCACGGATCGGCTGGTGGCGCAGGCGCAATTGACCGACTGGATTCCGATCGCGGCCGGCCCCGGCGCGGGCAACGTCACAGAGTATGGCGCCGGCCTCGGCTACGACGTAATTCAGACCTGCAAGCTCCGCGTTACGCCGGTCTTCGAAATGGTCGGCTGGACGGTGCTGGGCGGCACGGAGAGTTTCACGGGGACAGTGCCGGGAACGGTCACGCCGGCAGGACTCGGCGGCACGGCGCCCCTCGTGCCTGCCATCAACGTCAACGGCACGTTTGTGCCCGACGACCACGGCTTCCTCGAAGCCAACGGCGACACGATCGTCAACCTGAAGTTCGGCGTCCGAACCTATTTCGGCGACCGCAGCGACCTGTACGCCGGCTACGGCCACACGGTGACGGGCAGCCGGTGGTACAACGACATCTTCCGCGTGGAGTACCGCATCCACTTCTAACACAGCGCAAAGCTCGCAGCAGCGCAAGCAAGAGAAGGCTCTTACTTGCGCTGCGAGCTACTTTACGGCTCAATGACGACGCGGAAGCCGACCGTCGGATAGCACTGCGTAAAATCCTTCGGCGGTTCGCCGACGCGGAAGTTCCACGGGCCTTTCGCTTCCAGATTGTTTGGGTCGAATGGAGCGTTGTACGACCGGCCGCGCACATACACCGAAAGGCCCTCCGCCGTCACGTGAAGATCGGGGCCGATTTGCTGGTTGTCCTCGCAGTCGCGCGTCCACTCGATTCCGTTCCCGGCCATGTCATGGCAGCCCAGATCAGCCCATTCGGCGCGGAGAGACACGGTGGTTACGTCGCGCGTCGCCCGGCCGACTTCCAGCGGCCCTTCCATGCTGCCGATCACCACGTCAGGGACGGCGGCGTGAGGGTTCAGCGGCAGGTCGGGGTTGCGGTAGATTTGCACGCCGACGCGGCCCTTGCCGGCGGCCCGCTCCCACTGGATCGCGCTCGGCAGGGCGCCATCGTCCTTGTCGATCCAGCGGGCGAAACACCACGCTTCCAGGGCGTTGACCCGCAGGACCGGCATGAGAGGGTCGGTCGGATTCAGGGCGTCTTTGGCATCGCGCACCCCGCCGAGCTTCCACTGGCCCCACCGATCCGGCGGCAATTCCGGATGGCCGGCCTGCAAGTCCTTGATTTTTCGCCGAAATTCCGGATCGCCTTCCGCGATCGCGAATTCGCCGTGGCTGACTTTGTTCTCCATCATGTAGAACGTGCGCGGGTCGTCCGGCTTCTCCTTAGGAATGAGCAGAAACCCCACGTCCTCGTCTCCGACCTTCTTCACGATACGCCGGTAATACCACAGCTCTTCGACTTGAATGAGCGGCTCGTCCGGAGGCGTAAGGAAGCCGTGGATTTTGGGGTCGAATCCAAGCGGCCGCGCTGGCGCCGAGGTGGTCGTCGTCGGCGCCGACGGCCACAACCGCCAGGCGGCGAAAGCCAGGACCGGCAGCGCCAGCAGCGGCAAGAGCGCCAGGACCAGCCGCCATCGACGCGACGTAGACGGGGGCGGCGCGGCCGGCTCCCGCAGCGCGCGCACGAACTCCAGACAGGACGGAAAGCGCTGGGCCGGGTCCTTGCTCAGCGCTCTTCGGACGGCCTTTTCCTCCTGCGGACTAAGCCCTTTCAGATCCGGAGTAGCGTAAATATGCCAGTGGACGGCCGCCATCATATGGCTGCCCTCGCACAGCTGCCGGCCCAGACGCGCTTCGGCGTAGCAGAGGGCCAGAGCGTACTGGTCGCCGGCGGGGCGGAACTCGTTGCGGGCCGTCTCCGGGGCCATGTAGGCCACGGTCCCAGCGGCCGTCCGACTGACGGCGACGCCCTCGGGATGGAACTTGGCCAGGCCGAGGTCGGCCACTTTGGCGAAACCGGAGAGCGTCAGGATGTTGGCCGGCTTGATGTCCCGGTGCAGGACGTGATGCCGATGCAGGAAGTCGAGCGCCTCCGCCGCCTGCTCGAACAAGCGCAGCACTTCCGCCTGGTGCAGGCCGTTGGGCCCGGCGGCGGCGATCATGTGAGCCAGCGTGCCGTCGGCCAGCTCCATCGCCATGTAGAGGCGGTTGTTTTCCGCCCAGAAATCGTGCAGGGCGAGCAGGTAGGGATGGCGCAGTCCCTTGATGAGTTCCAACGCTTCCAGCTCGCGCTGCGCCTGCGGATGGTCGAGGGAATACTGGATTTCCTTGACGGCGACTTCGACGCCGCCGGACGACAGCGCCCGGTAGACCACGCCGAACGTGCCGCCGCCGAGCTGTTCCAGCAGCCGATAGCCGTGCAGGGCGCGGGCGGTGGGCTGTAACGTCTCGGCGGTGAGAGAAGGGGCGGCCGGATCGCCGGAGGACGACGGCGTGGAAGTTTTCCAGGGTCCCGCCACGGTCCGGGCGACGACGGGAGGCGGTGCAGCGGGCGGGATCAGCGTCGGCGTGGAATCCACCTGGCCGTCGGCCGCCGCCGGCTTGTCGGACTTCGGCGGCGCCAATTGGGTAGGAATCTCCTCGCTCTCCTCGGCCGGCGTCGCTTCGAGGAGCGGATGTGCGCGGGCCCAGCTGGCTTCCAGGGCGGTCAGCGTGCGGATTTGCTCCTCGACGGCGTCGTGCAGTTCGGGGCAGTCGGCGCACAGTTCATCGACGGTGAGGAGGCGGCCCTGGGTGCGGCACTGCTGCCAGCGGATGAGAAGATGACCGACGCGCGGATCGGAGTTCATGGACAGGCCTGCCGTAAAGGGCGCCGGACCGCCGTTCGCCCGACCACATCGGCGGCCGCCGTCTGGGCCTGCGTCAGGGGCAAAATGGTATCGTACCTCCCGGCCGCGCAGCCCGTCAAGTCGCGCCGCCCGGCCGGGAGGATCGCCCCGATCCCGATGAGAACCAGCATCCGGCGCTTGACATTCCCAGCCGGTCGAAATAGCTTGTGTCGGACTCCGCCGCGCTGCCGACGCGGATTTCCCTGGCAAGATCGACCGCCGGCCCGCGAATCACCCAGTGGGCCGGACGTTCCCGCGCCCCGACCCTGGACCGCGAACCGACGAGAAAGAAACCCCATGAGCGCTCCAACCCCGCCCCCGCCGCCCCCGACGACTCACGCACCCACGCCCCGGAAATTGCCCGATGAAATCACGATCTACAGCCATTCCAACCTCTATTACTGGTGGCCGGTCTGGTTGTGCGGCTTCATCGTGGCGCTCGTCACCTGGATTCAGGGAGACATGATGGCCATCGTGCCTGGCAATGCGGAAGCCTTCCCCGACGGCATCGCCAAGAACGGCTCGACGGACTACACCGACGACTTGGAGGCGGCGTCCATCACCCATACCAAACTGGGGTCCGACGGCAAGCCGCTTGTGCCGTCGCCCGTCGAAAGCTACGGCAAGGGCGACGTTCACGTCCTCGTTTCTCCGCAAAAAGATAAAACCAAGTTCGTCATGCCGACCACCCCGGAGGGCAAACCCGAGCAGCCCCATATGTACGTCCTGTCGAACCGGCTGGGCGGCGTCGTGTTCGTTTTCATCCTGCTGATGGTGATCCTCATCACCAATGTGCCGATGCGCGGCATGTGGTCGCTGCTGGCCATCGTCGTCGCGGTGGCGCTGATCGTGATTTTCATCCTGGTCGGCTGGATCGAGAGCATCCTCACCTGGCTCTCCATTCTCGATGTGCGCATCAACATGGCCGGCTACATGACCATTTCGGTGTTCCTGTTCGCCATTTGGCTGGCGGCCTTGCTGCTTTTCGACCGGCAGCGCTACATCACCTTCGCGCCGGGCCAAATCCGAGTGTGCGAGCACATCGGCGGCGGCCAAGACGTCTACAACACGATGGGAGCAGGGGTCCAGTTCCAGAAGCAGCGCAGCGACATCTTCCGCCACTACATTCTCGGACTCGGTTCGGGCGACCTGATCGTGCGCACCGCAACGGCGGGCCATCCCATCGAGATGCCGAACGTGCTGTTCATCGGCGCGAAGGTGCGGCAAATCGAACGGATCATCAAAGTCGTCGAGACGGAAAGGGCCTAAACGTAGCGCGTCGGGTCAGGGACGCCGGCCGCGGCGAAGCCGTCGCGGCGGATGCGGCAGGAATCGCAGCGGCCGCAAGCGGCGCCGTCCGGGGCGGGGTCGTAGCAGCTGTGCGTTAGGCCGTAATCGACGCCAAGCGCCTGGCCGAGTCGGATGATCTCCGCCTTGGATAGGTGAATGAGCGGCGCGTGGATGCGGAATCGGCCCTTGCCCTCGACGCCGGCCTTCGTCGCCAGGTTGGCCAGCTGCTCGAAGCCGCGGATGAACTCCGGACGACAATCGGGATATCCGGAGTAATCGACGGCGTTGACTCCGATATACACGTCGAAGGCGCCGAGCGCCTCCGCCCAGGCGAGGGCCAGCGCCAAAAAGACGGTGTTGCGGGCGGGGACGTAGGTGAGGGGAATGCCGGCCGTCATCTCCTCGCCGGAGCGGTCGCGCGGCACCGGCAGATCGGCGGTGAGGGCGGAGCCGCCGAAGGCGCGGAGGTCGATGGGGAAGACGCGCTGCTCGACGGCACCGAGGGCGGCGGCGACGCGGCGGGCGGCGTCCAGCTCGACGGCGTGCCGCTGGCCGTAGGCGACGGTGAGGGCATGGCAGCGGAAACCGTCGTTGCGAGCGGCGGCCAGGGCCGTGGCGGAATCGAGGCCGCCGCTGAGCAGAACGACGGCCGGGCGGGCGGAATCGGACATGAGACCTCCGTGAATCGGGGCGCCATCCACGCTGCACACTAAAATCATACCAGCCCACCTCGTCGCGGCCACGCAGTCCTGCGGCCAGCGCCCCGTCTCCTTGACCGTCGCGGCCGGAGGCACTACGCTACACCATTCCTTCCGCCGTCAAGGGACCCTCTCCATGAAAATGCGTCTTCTCGCGGCCCTGGCCGTCGCCGCCGTCCTGTCGGCCGCCGGCTGCAAACCCGCGACCAACTACAAGTACCGGATCGCAGTCGTCCCCAAAGGGCTGACGCACCAGTTCTGGCAGTCGATTCATCGCGGCGCCGACCGCGCCGCCGCCGACCTCGGCCAGCAAGGCATTCCCATCGAAATCCTGTGGGACGGCCCCAAAAAGGAGAGCGATTCCAGCGAGCAGACCAACATCATCCAGACCAAGGCCAACATGGGCATCAGCGGCCTCGTCCTCGCTCCGCAGTACAGCCGGGAAATGGTCGCCCCGGTGCAGCAGGTCGTGGACAAGCACATTCCCGTCGTCATTATCGACTCCGGCCTGGACAAGGAAGCGCTCGACAAGAACCCGAACCTGATCGTCAAGTACGTCGCCACCAACAATTACCACGGCGGACAGCTGGCCGCCCGCCGGTTGCTGGACGTGATGAACGAAGCCGCCAAAACGGACCCGAAATACAAGACGCAACGGATCGTGCTATTCCGCTATGAGGCCGGCTCCGAAAGCACCGAGCAGCGCGAGAAGGGATTCGAGGACGCCGTCAATCAGGCGATCCGGGAACGCAAGCCGGACGACCCGACCATCACATGGCATCCGGACACGGTTTACGCCGGCTCCACGGTGGACAAGGCCCAGGCCCAGGCGGGGCCGCTGCTGGGCAAGCTGCGCGGTCAGTATCCCAATGAGGGCGTCGGCATCTTCGCGGTCAACGAGTCGGCCGCGGAAGGGATGCTCGACGCCATGAAAGGCGCCACGCTGCTCAAGCGGTTC
>DATKHW010000642.1:0-4996 GCA_035546275.1 Gemmataceae bacterium | reverse complement strand
CTCCAGGCTGACCGTCGTGTTGGCCGGAATGCGCTTAAGGCACTTGATGACGGCGATACCGTCGGGCGTCTCGATCAAGGCGCTGACTTCGCCCTCATGCAGAGAAAACGCGGCTTTTTCGATTTCGCTGCTGCCGGTGGTGTGATGTCCGATGGGACCGTCCAAATGGCCTTGCGTGGCCGCTAGACGGCTGTCGGCTTGCGTGCGGGCCTTGCGCTGAAACTCGTCGTCATTATCGCGAATCTTCGCGTGTTCCTCGATGGCGATCTGCCGCTCGCCATGCGGCCAATAAATGATCTGAACCTCGACCTTTTCGCCGTAATAGGCGTCGTAACCCGCCTTGATGTCGTCCTCCGTCACGGTCACGCGGTCGCGGACCAGCTTGGTCATCAGCAATTTCGGACGCACCACGTCCTCTTTCCATTCGTAGAGGCTCTTCTTGGCGTTCTTCAGGATGCCGGCGACGAAGGTCTTTTCATCCATGTTCATGCTGGCGAGGTCCTCGGCGAAGGAGACCTCGACCTCGGCCGGCGTCACTTCGATGCCCTTGGCCTTGCAGGCTTCCTCAATGATGATCTTGTTGACCAGGAGCGGCAAGCGGTCGGCGCCGAAGCGGGCGATGAGGTACTCGCCCAGCTGTTCGCGCGTCACGACTTCGTTGTTGTGCAGAAAAGCGACGGGCCGTTTGCTGTAATCAGCCGGCGCCGCAGGAGCGCCCGGCTGCGCCGGGGTCGCCGCCGGCTTGGCGGGCGCTTCCGGCTGGGCCTTGGCGCGCGGCACGAAGAGACTGCCCACGTAGCCCGCCGTCCCCAAACCCACGACGCACGCCGCTCCCAACGCCAATCGGCGCCAATTCCACGCGGCGCCTTTCGTATTGCTGCCCGCCATGTCTCGGCCTCCTCTGCCGTGAACGGCCTTCCGGCCCCTCGCCTCCCGGTTTACGGAGCGGGGATGTATAGCCGGGCCGGCCGGCGGGTGCAAGGCCGATCGCGTTAATCGAGCAAGGCCAAACGATGCAGGATTTCCGCCGCCTGTGCGACCTCCTCCAGCGGGACCCATTCATCGCAGGTATGGGCGCGGGCGATGTCGCCGGGGCCGAAGACGACGCAGGGCACGCCGGACTGGGCCAGGGGCGCCGCATCGGTTCCATAAGGCACGGCCGTAACGCGGCGCTTGCCGGCCACGGGTTCGGCGGCGCGAAGCAGCCGGCGGACGAGATCGGCGGAGCCTTCCGGCGCCAGCGCCGGGGCGCTCAACCACGGCTCGCTGAACGAGAAGGAAACGGCGTCGCCGACCCCATCGCGGAGGTGCGCGTGCAGCTGCCCGGCCGCCGTGGCGGCATCCTCTCCGGGCAGAATGCGGCGGTCGATCTCGATGCGGCAGCGGTCGGGCACGGTATTCACGCTGACGCCGCCCTCAATGCGGCCGACGCTGAGCGTGGCCGGGCCGAGCAGCGGGTCGATGCGCGTCCTGCGCAAGTCGTCGGCGAAACGCTCGATGTGCGGCAAGAGAGCGGCCATGTGGTAAATGGCGTTGACGCCGACTTCCGGCCGCGAGCTGTGGCAGGACCGGCCGTGCGTCACGACGTCCCAGCGCACCGCTCCCTTGTGGGCATGGACGACGTCCAGCCCCGTCGGCTCGGCGACCACGGCCTCGACCGGACCGCCGCCCCAATCGGTCTTCGCCAACTTTTGCACGCCGAGAAAGGTGTATTCCTCGTCCACGGTGCAGGCCATGACGACGCGGGCGGCGCCGGCCGGCTTGTCGCGGACCAACCGAGCGAAGGCTGTCAGCATGGCCGCCATGCCGCCCTTCACGTCGCAGGCGCCGCGGCCGTACAGCCGGCCGTCGTCGATGCGGGCGGCGAACGGGTCGACGGTCATGCCGTCCGTGGGCACCGTGTCCTGATGGACTTCCAGAATGAGCGTGCGGCGGGCGCCGGCCGGCTCATACCAGGCAAGAATGTTGTCGCGGCCCGGCGCGACCGTCTGCCGTTCGCAGCGGACGCCGAGGCCGCGGAAGAATTCTTCGAGATAAGCAGTGACGCGATGCTCGAATACGTCGGGGCCGCGGAGATCGCGGCCCATCGGGTTGACGCTCGGCAGGGCGACGAGATCTTGCAGGAGTTTGGTTGTATCCATTGGTCCATTGTCCGTTGTTCGTCGTCCGTCGTCCGTTGTTGAAGGCGGCCGGGGAAGCGAAACGCCGGCGGCGCCCTGCAACGGACAACGGACAACGGACAACGGACGAATCACACCTTCAGCAGATGGCACGCCTCGTCATACCCCGGCGCCGGCCGGCCGTACTCACTGGCGGTGACGCGCGCCAGGGCGACCATCTGCCGCCACCGGAAGGCCGGTCGCAGCGACGCGAATTCCTCCGTCGCGGTGCGGTAGTACTTCTCGGCGTGCAGCGCGCCGTCCTCGCTGATGGCGTAGCGCAGCAGCAGGTCGATCACCGGACGCGGCTTGTGGCCCTCCTCGCCGTAACGGGCCACGGCGGCGCAGGCGCCGGCCTGGTCGTTGTGCCGGATGGCGTCCTCGGCGGCGGCCAGCAGCGCGTCGGCGTCGCCAGTCTTGATCTTCTCGCGGGCCTCGACGCGGGGATACGGTTCCCACTTGAGGAAGTCGCCGCCTCGCTCCGTGCGGTCGAAAGCGCACTGGTAGGCGCCGAGGATCAGGCAGGCGACGCCGTTGCGGGCGTCGGAGTAGCGGGCCATGTCGCGCCAGGCGTTGGCCGAGTCGCTGGCATGGACGCCGATGCCGTCGCCGTGGACGCTGCCGGCCGGCTTGGCGTCGTTGACCGCCTTGGGCCGGCCGTTGTCGCGCAGCACCAGTTGGTTGGCGGCCAGCGACAGGGCCTCGCCGATTTGATCCGGAGCGAATCCCTCGGCCAGGGCGGCGGCCACGGCGTCGGCCGCGACCTCCGGAGATGAGCTGAAGATGGTCTGGCTCATCTGGTCCACCCAACCGTCCTCCGCCGCCTTCGCGCCGGCGGGCTTGCCGATGAGTTTGTACTGGTCCAGCAGTTTCGGCAGCACCGTGTGAGCGGCCGGTCGCGTCCGGCTGGTGAAGTCGCCGCGCAGGTTCTGGACGCAATAATGCACCGATTGACGCAACAAGACCTGGGCGTAGTCCATGCCGATGATGCCCGCCAGGGTCCAGGCGCGATGCGGCAGCACGACGCGGTGGACCTCCAGTTCCTCCTGAACGGAGGGCAGAAGTTGGTTGAAGGCGTCTTCCTGCTTGCCGTCGCGGCACAGCGCCACGAACATCCGGTCGGCGGCGTCCTTGTCTTTCTGTTCGACGGCCTCGCGGAGCGCATCCGTTCCGCTTTTGCCGGCGGGCAGGTCGGCCGGCTTGATGGGCCGCAGCGTGTCGGGTTGACGGCCGTGGTTCTGGATCCAGGTGGCGTTGCGCACGAGGACCTTGAAGACTGGCAGCGCCTGGCGCTCCGCGGGCAGTTCCTGCGACATCTGGTAGGCCGGGGCCAGGGCCATCATGGTGTGGTAGCCCTCGTACTGTTCGCCGCCGAGGGTGCGGGCGTTGGCTAGGGCAGCCGCGGCGATGAGCATCTTGAGATCGGCGCCGTCGTGCAGCCGTTCGACGAGGAGCGGCAGGAGCTTGTCGGGTCCGGCGTCCTGGATCAATCCGACGAGCGGATCGAGCTTGCCGAAGGTGAGCCGGTCGGCGACCTCGTCGGCGAAGAGCTTGCCGGGGAAGAGGTCGGCGGCCAGGGCGGGGCCGACGCTGGCGGCCAGCATACCGCGGCCCACGTTCTTGAGGAAAGTACGGCGATTCGGGTGCATTGGGGTCGTCCTCCGCGAGGGGGTGGGGTGGGCCGCCGGTTCCTCGCCCGGCCGGCGGCCGAAAAGGAGAGAGGCGGTGGGAGAAATCGACCCGAGGGCGACGGACCCCATCGTGGAGAGACTCGGGACCGCTCGCGCCGCCACGGATGCAGATGAGCATACCGCGCGCAGCACCGAGCGGCAAAGAAAAACCCCACGGCCGCGGCTCCGTTTTTGTCATAAGCTGCGTTGAGCAACGGCAGGCGGCCGATTCGTCCCCTTCAGGAAGCGAAACCGGATGCGCGTGGCCCATTTTGTTCACCGTTATCCACCGGCGCTGGGCGGCGCCGAGGCCTACTTCGCCCGGCTGAGCCGCTGGCTGGCCGCGTCGGGCGACGAAGTGACGGTCTTCACCACGGACGCGGTGGACCTGGCGGCGATGCATTCGCCCTGGGGCCGCCGTGCGCCGGCGGGGGCGATTCGAGAGGACGGCGTGGAGGTTCGCCGCTATCCCTTGTGGCGAATGCCCGGCCGGCGCTGGCTGCTCAAGCCGCTGTCGCTGTGGCCGCACCGGACGTGGCAGGCGCTGACGCTGCCGTGCAACCCGATCAGCTTCCAAATGTGGGCCGACGTCGGCCGCATCTCCGAACGTTTCGACGTGGTCCACGCCACGGCGTTTCCCTATGCGTTTCCGATCGCCTGCGCCCGGCGGCTGGCGCGGCGGTGCGGCGCCCCGTTCGTGCTGACGCCATTCTTGCACATCGGCGATCCGGATGATCCGCACGATCGCACGCGGCGACAATACACGCAGCCGGCGCTGCTGGACCTGGCGCGCTCCGCCGACCGTATCTTCGTGCAGACCGAGGGCGAGCGGCAGGTGCTGCTGGAGCGCGGCATTCCGCCGGAGCGCCTGGTCTTGCAGGGCATGGGCGTCGATTGGTCCGGCTGCACTGGCGGCGACCGAGTGCGAGCGCGAACGGCTTGGGGCACCGGGCCGGACGACGTGGTGATCGGTCATCTCGCCAACAACAGCCGCGAGAAGGGCACGGTTGATTTGCTGATCGCAGCGGAACGGGCCTGGGGCCGTGGCGGTCAGTTTCATCTCGTGCTGGCAGGACCGGCGATGCCCAATTTCCGGCGTTTCTGGAGCGGTTATGGATCGTGCAATCGAGTGCGCCGGCTCGGCGTGCTGGATGAGACCCCTAAGCG
>DATKHW010000641.1:0-18832 GCA_035546275.1 Gemmataceae bacterium | reverse complement strand
CCCAGATAAGGAGGAAAAGGCGTGACCTTTTCCGAGCAGATTAACGACCTGTTCGAACATGAGAAGTGGATGGACGCCCGGCGACTCTTGGAGCAGCGGTTGAAGGCGGAGCCGGACAGCCATTGGCTCCTTACGCGCCTCGGTACGGCATACTACGAGCAAAAAAACTACAAGAAGGCGCTGAATCTGTCCGAGAAGGCGTACAAACTTGCGCCGCACTGCCCTTTGGTTCTCTGGGATCTGGCGTCCACGCTGGAAATGCTTGGGGCCGACCTCGGAGCCGTGAAGTTCTACACTCAGCTCTTCCAAAAGGGAGTGAGGGGTATTGCAGAGGACGAGTGTGGGGAGGGTGTTGTATGGGCGCAGTCGCTGTTGGCGGACTGCCTCTACTCTGTTGCCGGCTGCTTGTACCGTCTTGGCAATGAAAAGGCTCCCTGGTTCATTCGGCAACATTTGGAATGGCGTGCAGCGGGCATTAAGAGCATCTACTCCGCCAGGGAAGCCCGCGACCGGCTGCTCGAAATCTCAGGAGCGTCCCTAAGCCGCGTGATTGAACAGGGGGCCGGAGAGGCGGGCAAGGCCCTCGAATTGGTTGGGACGTGACCGGCTTCCGTTGCTAAACCCCCAAAACTACCGGCCATGCACTGGTGCTTCTGTTTCGACGCCTTCGCCCACCATTCCCATCCCGTAAACATGGCTCAATCGCCTTCGTAAGCGTCGCCCTTGCCCAGTGGGTTCACGTCGTCGTCCTCTACATCGCACGGGTTCCCGATCTCGTCTGTTGAACGCGGGGGGGCGCTCTCACTGCACTCACTGCACTCACTTGCGGGCGCTTCGGGGTCGGAGTGACGACGTTGAGTACAGTGAGTACGGGGGGCCTCGTTTTCAAAAGCCGCCAAGGCCAGTGGATTGACCTCGTAAGTGGGGCTGGCATGGCCACGTCCGGCTTGTCCAGTCCCCCCTATGGGGCGGATGTAGCACCGATCGACCAGCAGCGTCAGGATGGGGTCCAGCGCCTCTACGGTTGGGAACCGGCGGCGGTTCCATTGGTGGATGTCGCGCCGGCTCAAGCGCGACGCCCCGTTCTCACTGCACTCACTGAACTCATTTCGGCGGCGGGCGATGCTGACCCAGACGTGGCGGGCGTCTGCAATTTTGCCGTCAGCGCCCATCAGGGCGAACGCCGCTTGTGCGTGGGGCAGGAAGTAGTCGCGGGCCAGCTTGATCGCTGCGGCGACGGTCTGCGCGCCAATGGGCCTGCTACACGGCTGGCCTGTGGACAGCGCCTCCATAACGTGCAGGCTCCCAGCAATGCGTGCGGCGGCCCCGGCCAGTTTGTTCGCCCATCCGGCCAGCAAGGACAAATCCTCCCCCTCGGCCAGTTGCGGCTCCAGCCAGCGCTCGAAGTCCTGCATCGTGCGGTCGGCCTCGGCCGAGAAGCGCAGCAGGTGGGCGGCGGGTTTGTTGTCCTCCACCGCGCCTTCAAGACGCCACAACCGCAAAACGGCTTCGCGGTATGCCGCCTCGATCGCTTTCGGGACGGGCCGGGCAGCGATTAACCGGTTCCCCACATTGGACAGGGGCAGAGCGTTTAACCACCGTGCGAGGAAGCCCCGGCCGAGGAGAATGGTCTGCTCGGCAAGCCCCTGCATCACGTCCGGCTGGACGGCCAGGGCGACCGACAGCGCCGGAAGGTCCACCGTCTCTCCCTCCCGCCCGATGCGCCCGACGCGCAGCGGGTCCCCGGCGTGGCCTTTCAGATACACGTCGAAATTCGGCGTCTCGGCATACCTCCCCTTCACGATCTCAAATGCGGTACCCTCGGGGCTGGCTTGCAACATCCGGCCGCCCTGCTTGGCGAGCAAGCGCCCTAGCGCCTCTGGAGTCACGTCGTCGCAAAACATCTGCGGCGGCTCCGGCACGACGTGCGCGGCCAGTTCCTTCGCCAGCTGTTTCGCCTCCTGGCGGAGTTGCTGGCGTTCCGTCGCGTCCTTTGCCTTGGCGGCCTTCTGCTCGGTGAACTTGAGCCGGGCCTCCATCGTGCGGTGTTCGCTCTGAGCCTCCGCGATTTGCGGGGCCATTCGCTCCTGTTCTTCCTTCTCGAATACCACGACGGGGGCCATCGCGTGGCGGTGGACGATGCTCTTCCGCTCACCCGGCGGCAGTGCGACGACGGTGAAGATGTTAACCGGCTCCGTCCAGCCGTCCCGGACCACAACACGGATTTTGCCGGCCAGCGCCGCGCCGCAGATGGAGAGCGCCAGCGTGCCGGCCAGGTCGGTCGGCGTCTGCGTCGCCTTGGCCTCGGCTTCTATCCACTCGCACAGGACGGCGGGAAGCAGGTGCGTCGGGAAGGGGGGCATGTTGCGAGCGGCGTCGAACGGGATGGGTTCGGTCCAGGCGTCGGGCGTCGTGCTGCGGACCTCGGCTTGCCCACTGGGAGCCCCACGGAAGGAGTCCGCCAGCGTCTTGCGTTTTTTCATCGCCGGTCCCTCCCGGCTGCAACTTTGCGATCCGCGAGGATGCGGCCGACCAGAACTGCGACGGCCTCCGGCAGCTCCGCACGCAAGATGCGCCGCAACTCCGCCCGCGCCAGCCGCCGCACCAGCAGGCGACGGCGACGCCGTTCTGCGGGCGCAGTGGCGATCAGCGCCATCGCCTTCTCCGGCAGCGGCCAGCAGCCTCCCTTCGCCAGCAAGACCAACTCGGGTGCTGTGAACAGCCCGATGCAATTTTGCAGTTGGTCGAGGGGCGGCCGCTCGGTGTGAGCAGCTGCGTGATACCGACGGCGTGCAGCGGCCAGGACGGCGTGGACGGGCCGCTTGCCGAGCGTGAAGTGATCGGATAGGTTCATGTATAGACCCCGCTGATTGACCTACAGCACGCGCCGCCCCGGTTCCCCGCCGGGGCGGCGGCGTTTACGTACCGCTGATGTCGTCATTACTGGTGGGAGCGGGCCGGCGGCGCTTTAACTCGCCGGCTTCGATCCACTCAATAAGCCATCGGCCAAGGATGAAATACCTCCCGGCGCGTTTGCTGACGCGCAATCTCTGCTCACGGACCTCGCGGCGTATCGTGGATTGCTTGAGTCGGAGAATCCGCCGGGCGTCGTCCACGCCGTAGACGGCGGTGCCGCGAATCTCGTGGACGGCTGGGAGGGCGGTCGGGACTTCGACGGCGCGGCCGGCGTCACGCGCTTGGGAGCGGGTCAGCCTCGGCACGGCTCGCCCTCCTTACGGCTTCGGCAGGTGTTCCGGCTGCGCTCGCGGGAGCGGGCCGCGCGGAGCAAGACGCGCAGGGCGCGAGACTCGGCGTCCAGGTCCTGGAGGCGCTGGACAATTTGATCAGGGTTCAAGGCGTCAAGCAGGGCGGTCGGGTCGGTGGGTGCGGGGTCAGGCATGGCGGCCTCCATCGCGGGGCGACGGGGCCGGTATATGCGTGGGGTGTTGCCGTCTTGCTGCCGAGCGGCAACATTTGGCGAATGGGGCGGGAGGCTACTCCCGAATGATGTGGCCGGCGCGGAGGTGGTACTGCCAAGGAACGCCGATTGAGAGCAGCCGATTGTTGAGCTTGGACAGGGTGGAGCGCAAGGTGGACTCCCTCACGATCTCGCCTTCTTCGCCCCAAACTTCCTTTTCCACGTCCGCCAGCACAACCCCATCTTTTGACCAAAGAGCATGGACTAGCTGCCACAGCCGAGGCGGCAGGGGATAGGGTTTCCCCTGCCAAAAGAGGGTCTTTGGCGGGGCGGGGCCATCTTCGCCGGCGAGTCCGGCAGGCCAGTGGGCCGCCGCCCTAGCTGACTCCGCAGTGAGCCGCGCCGTCATAGATTCGTGGTCCAGGTCGCTCTGCCCGTATTCTCGCAAGACGGCTGTGCGAATCTGCTTGGCCGCAGCCCGCACCGCGTAAGCCGATAGGCCATGTGTCTTGAAGTGCCGCTGGCCTGCGTTGTGGACGATACAGTCAAGGCGCATGGCGGCGTTCAACGCCGCATCGTGGGCTGTGGCGGAGCGAACGCCGGCCCACGGCCCGGGATCGGTTTCCGGCCGCCTCGCGCGGATGCTTTCCAGTTGAGGGCGAAGCTCTCGGTCGGCCTCAACAATGCAGCGCCGTAAGTGGGCCACGTGGCCGGCTAAGTCGCCGCCGCGCTTCACCTCGTTGACCAGTGCAACCACGGCCCCCACAAGATGCTCTGCCGCCCATCGAGCCGCTTCCAGACCTTGTTTGTCAGTCACGGCGGGAAGCTCCATTCTGGCGGGCCGGCCCGGCCGACGGGCGAGACAGAGCGTCCACCCGTCGGCCGGGTCGTTGGGTGTTGCGTCGCCTGTTACATCACCTCCCTGATTTTACCCCGTTGCCACCCGCCTTCCACCCGGATACGCTTGGAAAAGCTCTGAAAACCAGCTGGTTTCGACCCGGATGGAAGACGGATTAGCGGAGTACACTTCTATCCCAAGCTGCTCAGCGGACTGGTATTCAACCCGCTCAAGGGGAGTTGACGCTGCCGCAGCGGATCCCCGCAGCTCACTCCGCCGTCCGCTCCACCAGCACCACCGACGTGTCATCGACGCGGCCGGCACCGAGCGTGAAGGCGTTGGACGCTTCGAAGAGCTGCTGTAGCGTCTGCTCCGGCGATCGGCCGCGGCTGGCCCGCAGCGCCGCCGTGATGCCGTCCACGCCGAACGCCGCGTGGCCCGCCGTCGTGGTCATCGGAAAGGAGTCGGCCAAGCCGTCGGTGTACAGCAGCACCCGGCCGCCCGGCGGAAGCGTTAAGCGGGCCGAATCATAGGGGATTCCGGCCGCGACGCCCAGCGGCAGGCCGCCCTCGGAGCCGTCGCCGATCGCCCGCACTCCGTCGCCGTCCGAGTGGTGCAGGAGCGGCAGCGGATGGCCGGCCGTCGTCCACTCCATAACGTGCGTCTCCACATCGACCGCGGCGTACAGCAGCGTAATGAAGCCGCCGCCGCCCTGCACGATCGAATTCTCGCAAAGACGCTCGTTGATCTCGGTGACGAACTCAGCCGTGTCGCGGTAGCGGTCGCCGCCCAACATGCGGATGAGCGTGTGCATGGCCATGATCGACATGCACGCCTTCAGGCCGTGCCCGGACGCGTCGCCGATCAGCACGATGAGCGTGCGGGCGTCCGGTTGGAAGACGTTGTAGTAATCGCCGCCGGCCATCACGACTGGCTGGTCGCCGACGACGCTGACCTGCGACGGCTCATAGCGGGCGGCGATGCGGTAGCCCGGCGGCATGACGATGCCGTGCGGAATGATGGACTCTTGCAGGCGGCGCACGCCCTCCATCTCCTCGCGCAGCCGGGCCGCCAGCTGCTTGGCCCGCTCCGCGCGCACCGCCGCCACGGCCGATTCCAGACTCGACAGCGCCAGAAAAACGAAATCGCCGCGGTCGTCGCGGATCAGGTAAAAGCGGAGTCCGTGAGTCAGGAATTTAACCAGACCGATCATCTCTGTGGATCGGCAACCGAGCACGACCGGCAATGGATTCGGGTCCTCTTGCAGCTCGGCGAAGGCGGCGTAGCCGGCGTCGGCGCCGCCGCCGAAGGTCATGGCCAAGAAGAGCACTTCCCAGCCGCCTGTCCGCGCGCCGGCTTTCAGCTCGTCGGCCGTGAGACAGACCTTGGCTTCGTTGTCGCCGGCGGAGAAGTACAGCTCAAGCAAATGGGCTTCTTGCGGGTCGTCCCATCCCACGAGGATTTTCATGGCGTGGCCTGCGGTTGGAGAGTGCGAGTCGGCGGGCCGATGGCGGATGGATAAATGGTACGATCGGCCGACCGTTGCACGCAAGGATTTTCTGGGCGTCGTCGCGGTAGGTGGCGCCGTCAATCCAAGGCGATGCCCCTGTTGCTCATGCCGATGAGGCGGCTGAGCCATGAGTTCCAGCACTGGAAAAACGTCCCCCACTTCATGTGATCATTGTGAGATCGATAATTCGTCAAACAAATGCTTTGCTCGTCATAGGCATACGCGACCATCCAGTGTCCGGCCGGCAGGCGTCCCGGTAGGCCGAGCATGACGAGAACCGGTCGCTGCCGTTCCAGCGCGTCCCGCAGTGCGCGCCGGCCCTTAATTTCATGCCAGCGGCAACGATACGCAGAGAGGATTTTGCAGACTCGCGTCTTGCTGGTTCCGAACAGACCAAAAAGAACGTCCGGCGGTAAGCGCTTCTCAAGCACGGCTAGAGTCTTTTCCGCGAACAGCTGCCGATGACACAACCCAGTCGCCGCGGCGGCCAAACCGCAGTTGGTCCGCGACAACGCCCCGTCGTCGTTGCAATAGGCCGTGATGGATGGCAGGCCGTGCAGCTGTTGGCCGGCGGCCGTCGATTCATAGGGCATGGTCGCTCCTGCGGAACGTTTTGCTCTCAGCAATGCGCCAGCATTTCATCACTGTTTTCGGGTCGGCGTCAAGCGCCGCCGCCAGTGGCCGACCCACGCCGGCTCGGGTAGACTCCCCTCATGAAGTACGCCATCGTCATCCCCGACGGCTGCGCCGACGAACCGCAGCAATCGCTCGGCGGCAAGACGCCGTTGCAGGCCGCCCGCAAGCCGAACATGGACCGCGTCGCCCGCACCGGGATCGTCGGCCGATCCAACAACGTCCCCGCCCCGCTGACGCCGGCCAGCGACGTGGCCACGCTCAGCCTCTTTGGCTACGACCCGCTCGCCGTCTACACGGGCCGGGCGCCGCTCGAAGCCGCGGCGATGGGCATTCCGCTCGGCCCCAACGACTGGGCGATTCGCTGCAACCTCGTCAATATCGAAAACGGCGAGATGCGCGACTTCACGGCCGGGCACATTACAAGCGACGAAGGCCGGCCGCTCATCGAGGCCGTTCACAACGCGCTCGGCGGTGGTGCAGCCGGCGGCCGTTTGGAGTTTCATGCCGGCGTCAGCTATCGCAATATCCTCGTTTACCGAGCGGACAAATCCGCTCCTTTCTCCGGCGACACCCGTACGCAACCGCCGCACGACATCCCCGACCGGCCCATCGGCGATCATTTGCCGAAAGGACCGGGCGGCGACCTGCTGCGCCAGCTCATGGAACGCAGCCGCGCCGTCCTGGCCGAGCATCCGGTCAACAAGTCCCGCGTCGAAAAGGGCAAGCGGCCGGCGACGCAAATCTGGCTGTGGGGCCAGGGCAAGGCGCCGACGCTGGAGCCGTTCAGCCGCAAATACGGCAAGCGCGGGGCCATCCTGAGCGCCGTCGATCTGGTCCGCGGCGTCGGCGTCCTGCTCGGCTGGAAGCGCATCGACGTGCCCGGCGCCACCGGCTATCTCGACACGGACTACGCCGCCAAGGGCCGCTACGCCGTCGCCGCTCTGCCGGATCACGATTTGGTTTGTGTCCACATCGAGGCGCCGGATGAAGCGTCGCATGAAGGCAAGGCGGATGAAAAGGTGAAAGCGCTCGAGCGCATCGACGAACACATCGTCGGTCCGTTGCTAGAAGCGCTCCCGAAAGGGGGGGAATGGCGTATCCTGGTTTCGCCGGACCATCGGACGCCGCTGCGCACACGCGCCCATGCTTATGGCATGGTGCCGTTCACAATCGCGGGCACGGGTATTGCATCGAAGGGCCAGCCGGCTTACGATGAGGCGGTTGCGGAGAAAAGCGATCTAGCGTTCGAGAAGGGGCACGAGTTGATGCGTCTCTTCCTCGGCTGAGACTTGAACGCACGGGACAGGGGAAAAGGCGGGATTTCGCGTTTCCTGACAAGAGGCGTCCGCCGTGGTTCTTACAGCTGCTATTTCTAGCACCGCGTGCTTCGGTCGCCGCGTCATCCGCCATTCTCCATCTATCGGCAGACCATCGCCAGAACAGCGCACGAGATTTTCTCTCGGACTTCTCCTATTCACCATCGCATTGCTTGGATTCATGACGGTGCGGCCAGCGAAGGCCGACGAGCCGACATGGGATGGTCGTGCGGTGGTGTATCCAACCGATAACCAGAAGGAGATTCCTCTCGCCCTTTTCGGCGAATGGCCGGACCCTACACCGGAACGCCACGGAACAGAACCAGTCGGCTACCCAATCACCATCACATTCCAGCCTGGCGTCACGATCAAAGACGCAAAGTGTCGTGTGTCGATCGGCGACGGCGAAGAAGTGGAAGGTTGGTTTTCCTCACCGGAAAACCCGGCAAACCCCAAGTTCGCCGCGTATCAGGGTTCAACTCTCTGTTTCATCGCTAAGACCAAGCTGAAACCTTCAGAGACGTATCACGTTTCCGCCGAGGCCGTCGTCAATGGCGAATGCTGGGCCAAGGAGTGGAACTTTACCACAGCGCACCGAATCGCAAGGGACGCAACAGCTGCTCAAGCCCAATTCAAGAACTCAGATGGCACAAAACCGGCCTTGGAAGACGAAAACGAGGCGTTACGGGCGGTGAACACCTATCGCCGTTGCGTCGGCCTAGATGAGGTCGTTCTCGACGCCGACCTGTGCCGTGGGTGCGCCCTGCACGCCCAATACCTGTTCAAGAATTCTGGTCGCCCGGAACTGGATGGCGCTAAGGGGCACACGGAAGACGAGAGCTTGCCCGGCTATTCCGAAGAGGGGAAGCGAACCGGGCTTGCATCCGTCATAGCCTTCCAAACGATTGATCCGACGGCCAGCGTAGAGCTGTGGATGACCACATTTTACCACCGCGTTCCTATACTTGATCCGAATCTGAAGCGGATTGGATTTGGGTCCGCGAAGAGTGAATTTGGGGCCTTGATGGTGGCGGTCATGGATGTTGGGACGGGCGTCCAATCGCAAGAGGACGCTGAAAGGGAATGGTGGCCGGCGGCAACTGCGAAAAGTTGGATAGGACCGGAAGGACGGTCCGAGGCCAAACTAGAGAGGCCGGCCCCGCCGGCATGGAGACCTCGCCCAGGTCCCGCTGTAGAACCGCGTCTACCAAATGGCGGGGACAAAGCGCTTTTGCAGCCGCTGAATCAGCCGCAAGGCGACTGAGTTTGCGATGATTCCGATCAATAATCGATTTCCATACCGCCCGGGAGGGCCGAATCATGGCGTTGTCGCGGTGTCCGCACTGTGAGTTCCTTCTGGGACCGGACGAGGCCCGTGCAGCAGCTTGCCCCGACTGCGGCGGAGCGCTGAGCGTCGCTCCGGCGCAATCGCTGCCAGCCGCGGCGGCGCCCCACATCCCATCAGCGCCGCCTCGGCGGCAGACGTCGGCGATTCTCTGGGCGGCCATGTTTCTGTTGGCTCTCTCCAATATCGGAATCTGGATATTGCTGCTCTGGCGTACGCCAGCGGCATCCACTGCTGCGTCGCCGACGATCGCCGTCGCGGATCTGTCCCGACCGCCGGCGCCGGCGGGCACAGAATACTCCGCGACGCCGCCTGTTCTCGTCAAGCCGGCGCCCGAGCCGCCTGCTCCGGAAGCGTCCAAGGCGCCGCCGCCGGCCGAGGCGTCTCCGCCGCTGGTGGACAAAACCGCTCCGGATAAAGCAAAGGACGGAGGGCCCAAGGCGCCGGCGGCCCCTGCCGTCGACGGCGGCATGAAGCCCATCGTGCAGAATCCGGCGCCGCCGGCGATTGCGGCCGGCCCTATGCCAGCCGTTGCGCCGCCGGTCGGCGGCGCCGTCGGCATGAACCCCGCGGCCCCCGCAGCGCCGCCTGGTGGGATCGCCGTCGTACCCATGCCGGCCGCTCCGCCGCCCGCCTTTCCTGGCGTGGCCGTCGGCCCGATGGTTCCTGCCGCCGGGCCCGATCCGGCGCAGCTCGCAGGGAGGCAGGATCCCATTCCGTTGGGAGCGGTCGAGTTTCCAGAAATCGAAGGGATGCGCGGTCGCATCGACAGAAACGCAGCCGGCGAGGTCGTCCGCCTCCGGCTCAGCGGCATGGGAATTCTCGACAGCGATCTGCAGCTATTGCAGCCTTTCGACAATCTGCAGGAACTGGATCTCGACAATACGCCATGCGCCGGGACAGGCCTCACCTATCTGAATCGGCTGAAGGAGCTGCGCGTCGTGAACCTGCACGGAACCCCGGCTTCCGGATTCGGCGTGAACGACCTGCCCAGCTTGACGAGTCTGAACCTGAGCCAAACGAAAGTCACCGACGAAAACCTGGACAACCTCCACGGTCTGGCGGAACTGCGCACGCTCGACCTGAGCGGCACGCAGATCGGCGACGCGGGACTGGAACGGCTCAAGGGAATGAAGCAACTGCGCGAGCTGCATCTCGCGCATACCAACGTCACGGACGCCGGCGTTGCGGCGCTGCAAAAGGCGCTGCCGGAGCTGAAGATCAGCCGCTGATGGGTCGTTTCTGCACCAACCCGCAGCGCCAGCGAGGATCACGATAAAAAGCCTGGCTGGCGCTTCGGGTTGGCGTGCCTACCGCTCTCTATAATGACCGTGTCGCCCCATGTCATTTCCAACAGGAGCGGACCATGGCCGAGATGACCCCCTTGCAGTCCCTCGTGGCCTGCGGGACCAAACTGTGGCTCGATTCCGTCGATCCCAAGGAAGTCGCCGTCAACCGCGCCATGGGAGCGACCGGCGCCACGTCCAATCCCATCATCATTGGCGATATCATTAAAACCGGCCGATTCGACGAGCCGCTCACCGCCTTCATCAAGGAAGGCCTCAGCGACGAAGCCCTGGCCTGGCGGCTGACCGACATGCTCGTGCGCCAGGCCCAGGAAGTCTTCTTGCCCGTGTGGGAATCCACCAAGGGCGACGACGGCTACGTCAGCTTCGAGCTGGACCCGCTGCTGGAAGACCTGAATCAAACCATGTCGATCCCGGAGCGGACGCAGCGCTACGTCGCGCTGGGCAAAGAATGGAGCCGGGGCCACAGGAACCGCATGATTAAGGTGCCCGCCACGCCGGCGGGCCTCGCCGCCCTGGAAGAATTGTGCGCCGCCGGCGTCACCCTCAACGTCACCTTGATCTTTTCGGAGCGGCAATACCACATTGCCCGCGACGCCATGTGGCGCGGCGCCCAGCGGCGGCCGTCGCTGCAACACTTCAAATCGGTTTACAGCATCTTCGTCAGCCGGCTGGACGTGTACACCGAACATCACGTGCCGGAATTGACGCCGGCCGCCCAGGGCATGGTCGGCATCGTGAACGCCAAGCGAATTTGGCGCTTGAATCAGCAGTTCTGGGCCGACAAGCGCTTGCCGATCAAGCAGGAAATGATCTTCGCCAGCACGGGAACGAAGAAACCGGAAGATCCGCCCTGGAAGTACGTCGAGGCGTTCGCCGGCTCCGACATCGAAACCAACCCGCCGGCCACCAACGACGCCGTGCAGAAGAGCGGCCGGCTCATCACGGGCCACGTCAACGAGATGCCGCCCAAGGCGGTGCTGGATGAGATCGACGCCAAGGTGGACATAAAAAAGCTGGAAGAGACGCTCATGCACGAGGGCCTGGTCAAGTTCGCCGACCCGCAGCATGGGTTGCTGAAGCTAATTGCGGCCAAACGGGCACAGCTCGGCAAAAAGTGACATTGGGAAGATGAAGGATGAAGGATGAGCTTGCTTGATTCATCCTTCATCCTTCATCCTTTTAAAGCGGCGGCCACTCGTGGTCCAGCCCTTCCTGCTCGATCTGCCGCACCTGGCCCTCGGTCAGGCCGAAGCGCTCGGCGATCAGCCGCCGCGAGCGTGCCACGCCGACGTCCTGGTCCTGCGCTTCCACCAGGGCCAGGAAGATCTCCTTGCGCCGGGCTTCGGGCGGCGCCTCTTCCACACGGTGCGGGGACATGACAGGTTCCTTTCGATGCTCAGCGGCGGTCGGTTCTCGCCGTACCATACCGCCAATTGTACCATCACGTTCGTCCGGGTCTTGTAAATTCCCGGAATTTCGCGCAGATGCTCCGGCGGGCCGCTCGCGCTGACCCCTACGCCCTTCCCGGAGCAACCGGGCCATCCGTCGTCTCTTGCGGCGGTTCGCACCGCCGCTTTACAATGACGGCGCATCCTGAGCAGGTTTTGCGCGAGGCTTGATCCGAATGGATGCCCGGCCGCCCCGAACTCCCCTGAGCGACGAAGCCTGGCGACGGATTGAAGCGCTGGCGGAACGCCTTGAAGAAGCGTGGAGCAGCGGCGCCCCGGCCGCTCTGGGGGCCTTGCTTCCTTCAGCCGGCGACCCCCTGCGCGGTCCGGCCCTGCATGAGCTGGTCAAGACGGACCTGGAAATCCGCTGTCGGAGCGGGCGGACGGCCGAGCTTGAGAATTACCTCCGCGACTGGCCCGAACTCCAAGGCGGCCCCGCCGACGCCCTGCTGGAGTTGATATACGAGGAGTATTGCGTCCGGCAGCGCTACGGCGATCGTCCGTCGCTGCCGTCCTACCAGGCCCGATTCCCCCAGCACTACGAGGCCCTTCGCCGCCTCGTGCAAGAGCATCCGCCGCCCACACAGGGAGGGTCGGTCCCAACGCCGGTCGAATTGTCCGCGGCGCCTGCGAGCGTGTCCTTCATGGAAAGCAACTCTCTGCTGCCGATCGGCGGCGGCTATGTCCTGGAAAGCCTGATCGGCCGCGGCGGCTTCGGCGAGGTCTGGCGCGCCCGCGCCCCCGGCGGCGTCCTCGTGGCCGTCAAAATCATCCGCCGGCCCGCGGACCACGAAGAGCGCATCCGGGAGGAGCGCGCCCTGGAGGTCGTCAAGCAGCTGCACCACCACTTCCTGGCCAAGACGCATCAGTACCATTCCGACGCGGACAATCTTTTCATCGTGATGGAGCTGTGCGATTGCAGCTTGCGCGACAAGCTGCGCGAAGCCCGGAAGGCCGGCCAGGACGGGATGCCGATCGAACAGCTGGCCCTGCCGTTCCGCGAGGCGGCGGAGGCGCTGGACTACTTGCACAATAAGGGGGCGCTGCACCGCGACATCAAGCCCGACAATATCCTGCTGCTGGAGGGCCATGTGCGCCTGGCCGACTTCGGCTTGGCGCGTCTCAAAGACCAGAAGATGATCTCGGTGAGCGGATCGGGCACCTTCGCTTACATGGCGCCGGAAGTGTGGGCCGGACACGCCAGCGCCATGAGCGACCAGTACAGCCTGGCGTACTCGTATGCGGAATTGCGCCTAGGGCATCGGCCGTTCTCCCACACCGATTTTGCCAGCCTGATGTTCGACCATACACAACGGACGCCGGACCTCACGCCGATGCCGGAGGCCGAACAGGCCATTGTTCTGCAAGCGCTTGCCAAGGCGCCGGAACACCGCTTCCCCACTTGTGTGGATTTCGCGCGGGCGCTGGAACGGCTGGCGGAGCAATCCGTCGATCCGGGCACGGATCGGCCGGCGCCCTTTGCACCGTCGTATGCGCCGCCTTCATCCGAGCAGACAGGGGCACGGAGACGAGAGACAACCGGCCCAGCTACCGGGCCGATGGGCACGCAGAGGGGAATGGCGCCGTCGAACGTCGTCGCTCCCACGGACGATGACGAAGCGGGCACCATCATCGGCTCGCAGCCAATGACGCCGCCGAGGGGCAAGATCGCCGCGGCGGAACTGGATGCCGCGACAGGGTCCATGCCGCCGACGCCAATTTTCAAGCGGCCAGTGCGCCGGCGTCCGTGGGGCGGCTTTCTGACATTCCTGGCGGTCGTCGTGGCGGCCGTGACCGGGTTCGTCGCATGGCTGGTTCTTTCCAAGGGCGGCGGCCCGTCCGTTGCTCCGGTCGTTCCTCCGACCGTGCCGGTTCCCGTCCCTGCGTCCCTCGCGCTGATCACGCCGCCGCCGCTGACGATAAGCCGCGGCGAAAAGCAGACCGTGCGAATCCAGCTGGAACGGAAGAATTGCCCTGACGCGGCGACCCTAACGGCGACGGCGCCGCCGCAGCTAACCGTGGGGCAGGCTGCGGCGCCCGCTGGCGCCGACCACATTGACGTGGAGGTTACGGCGGCGACCGATGCACCAAAAGGGGAGAACAAAATTCGCTTTCATGTGACCGCTGGCGCCGCCGGCGGCGACGCCGAGCTGGCCGTGACGATCGTGGGTCGGGGTTTCCTGCCGCCCGGCTTTCAGCCCATCGGCGAGGAGAGCGACGGCCTGTATCACGGCCTTGTCACGGAGCGGGGTGGGACGCGGACGGAGTTCGTTCTGCTCGGCCGGCAGGTTCCGGGCGATCCACCGCCGTTCTACATCATGAAAACCAAGGCGCCGCGGGCCTTTTTGACGGCGCTTGCGGGGCGGCAAATAAACCCCGAAGAAGCCCATCTGCCCCTGCTGGGTCTGACGGCAGCGGAAGCGCGCAAACTGGCCGATCAGCTTGCCCCCGGGCTCGGCCAGCTGCCGACGAAGGAGCAATACGACAGGGCGGCTGGATTCGGCCGCCGGGAATGGCCAGCCCCGCAACAGGCCGCCGTGAAGCGCATCGACGTCGGCCCGCTGCCGGTTGACGACAAGGCCCGGGACGACGACGAGACGCCGGAAGGCGTGCGCGACCTGTTCGGCAACGGCACGGAATTCACGCGCAACCTTATCGACGGCGCCACGGTCCCGCCGGCCGATCCGAAACCGGACAGCCTGGTGATTCTGCGGAGTTGGTCGTTCGCGGCGCCGCAGGCGATGACTTATGACGATCTCGATTATCAGCAGAAAATTCCGAAGGTGCAGTACGAGCGCGCCAATAGTCCCTACACGGGGTTTCGCGTGGTGATTGAGCCGCCAGGCCGGTGATTCGTCGGCAGCTTGCTGCGCGACGCGGCGTTACAATTCCTTCAGCGCCCTCCGCGCCGGTCATCCGCCATGAATCCATCTTCGCACAGCGCGGACGCCACTTCGCCTAGTCTGCTGGCGCGCGTGCAGGCCAATCAACCGGGGTCGTGGGAACGGCTGGTGGACCTGTACGGCCCGCTGATTTACTATTGGTGTCGCCGAAGTGCGCTTTCGCCGGAGGACGCCGCCGATGTATTTCAGGAAGTGTTCCGGTCAGTCGCCGAGCATATCGCCGGCTTCCGCCGCGACCGGGCCGGCGCCACCTTCCGCGGCTGGCTGCGCACCATCACCCGCAATAAGATTCACGACCATTTCCGTCGCGCCCACGATCGGGCCGTGGCGGCCGGCGGCAGCGACGCTCAGCGGTGGTTGTTGGCCGTGCCGGCGGCGCCCGAGGAAGAGGACGCGGAGGAGGCGGGACTGCTGCACCAGCAGGTGCGCCGGGCCGTCGAAGCGCTTCGCGGCGAATTCGAGCCGCGGACCTGGCAGGCGTTTTGGAAAGTGCAAATGGAAGGAGAGTCCACCGCCGACGTTGGGGCGGAACTAGACATGACGGCCGCCGCCGTCCGCAAAGCGAAGCTGCGCGTGCTGCGCCGGCTGCGCGAGGAACTGGGCGATTTGTTGGAATAATGGCGGGACGCGCCGGCGTTCTAGTGAATGGGATCTCTGCGCCGCGAGCGGGATAAAGCGATGATCGTCTGTGAATGCCCCAATGAAAGCCTGTTGACCGACTACCTCGCCGGCCGCCTCGACCGCCCGACGCATGAGGCGTTGGACGAGCACCTGGACGGCTGCGCTGCCTGCCAGGCGACCGCCGACGAATTGGAGTCCGCCGTCGATTCGTCCTTCCCCGGCCTGGCGCCGGCGCCATGTACGCCGCCGCTGGACGCCGCCGTTCTACCGTTGCTGGATCGAGTCAAGGCGCTCGGCGTAGGTTTCTCCTCCATCCAGGGCGGCGCCGTCCCGGGGCCGGGAATGATTCTCGGCCAATATGTTCTGTTGGAAGCAATCGGCGCCGGCGGCATGGGCCGCGTCTTCAAAGCGCGACATCAGGTCATGAATCGGCTGGCGGCGGTGAAACTGCTGGCGCCGGAGCGCTTTTGCTCGAACGAGGCGCGAGCGCGCTTCCGACGCGAAGCGGAAGCCGCCGCCCGGTTGACGCATCCCCACATCGTGGCCTCTTACGACGCCGGTCAAGCCGACGGCCGCGATTTCCTCGTTATGGAGTATATCGAAGGTCCAAATCTCTCAGAGCTGGTAAAGCGCGATGGGCCTTTGCCGGTCGCTGCGGCCGTGGATTACGTTGGGCAGGCGGCCCGCGGTCTGGCTTACGCCCATGCCGCCGGAGTGATCCATCGGGATGTAAAGCCGGCCAACTTGCTCGTGGACGCCGCCGGCGTGGTCAAGGTGCTGGACATGGGCCTGGCGCGCCTGCCGTCGGCCGACGAGCGGATCGACGACGCGGGCCTGACCTCAACAGGCGTCGTTATGGGCACGGCCCCCTTCATGGCCCCCGAACAGGCGGCCGACACACGCCGCGCCGACGAGCGCTCTGACGTCTACGGTCTCGGCTGCTGTCTCTATTTCCTGCTCACGGGCCAGGCGCCGTACGAAGGCCGCACGCCGCTGGAGGTCGTTTTCGCTCATCGGGAACAGCCGATTCCCGATTTGCGCAAACAGCGGCCGGACTGCCCCGCCGCGGTGGACGCCCTGTTCCGGGCGATGGTGGCCAAGCGGCCGGAAGATCGGCCGGCGTCCATGACGGCGGTCCTGACGCGCCTCGCCGCGCTGTCGCATCCCACGCGCCCGCGCCGCCGGCGATGGCCCTGGCTCCTCGGTGCGGCTGGTCTGGCGGCGGCCGCGGCGCTCGCCGCTTTGCCGTTCTTCCATCTCGGCGGGGCGGGCGTCGTGACGCCGAAGCCGACGGCCGGTCACGTCCGCGGCGATTCACCGTCGGCCGATTCCCCGGCGCCTCCGGAACAGGCCAAATCGCTGAGCGTCGAAACGGTTCGCATCAAAGCTGGCGACTTCCTGCGGGGCTCGCCGGAATCCGACCGCGACGCCCTCGACGATGAGAAGCCGCAGAAAAAGATCGCCATTTCCCGCCCCTTCTTTCTGGCGAAAACCAAGGTCGTGCAAGGGTTGTTTCAGCGCGTGACAGGCAAGAACCCCAGCGCCTTCAGCGCCAACGGCGCCTTCAAGGACAAGGTGGGCGACAAGGACACGGCGGACTATCCCGTCGAGTCGGTTCGCTGGATCGAGGCGATCGAGTTCTGCAACCGGCTGAGCGAGCGGGACGGCCTGACGCCCTATTACCGCATTGAAAACGGCGCCGTATCGGTGGATGGGGGCGACGGCTGGCGACTGCCCACCGAGGCGGAATGGGAATACGCGTGCCGCGCCGGGACGGATACCCGCTGGTCCTTCGGCGACGATGCAACCGATCTCGGCGACTGCGCCTGGTTCGCTGGAAATTCCGGCGGCACGACCCATCCCGTGGCTCAAAAGAAGGCCAATCCCTGGGGCCTCTACGACATGCACGGCGACGTGCCGGAATGGTGCTGGGACCGCTACGCGCCCGATTATTACAAGCGGAGCGTGCTGAGCGACCCGGCGGGCGACGGCCGCGGCGACGTGCGCGTCTGCCGCGGCGGCGCCTGGAACGATGACGCCGGACAAACGCGCTCCGCCTCGCGTCAATACCTCGGCACAGTCTACGGCGGCGTTCTCACCCACGTCGGCTTCCGGGTGGCCCGCAACGCCGGGCCGTGAGTCGCTTCTCCCCGTCCCAAGCACAATTCATGGGACGCCCTCGCGTTCTAGCAATTGACGGCGAAGCGCCGTCGCAGTCTCCCATCCTCCAATCGAGGGCGTCGATCATGCGACATTTCCAAAAGTTACTGTGGCTGTCTCCGCTCGCCCTGCTGGGCGCGGTCGTCGGCGTCGTCGCGGCCTTTTGCGGCGGCGAAGACTCGAAGCCCGCCAGCGCGGCCCCGATCAAGCTGCCCGGCGCCGCATCGCGCGGCGTCTTGCGCGGCGACCACTACTACACCATCATCGGCAGCGAAATCATCGACGTGGACCTGAAGCAGCGTCAGGCGACCGCGAGAGCGTCGCTGTCCGAGTGCTACGACTACCTCCCGCTCGCGCCGTTCCTGGATGAGATGGACGGCAAGGCGTGCGTCGCGTCGGAAAAGGGGGTCGCCTCCGTCCCGGCGATCAACGTGATCGACCTGACCACCGGCAAGGTTCTGCACTCCGTGAAATACATAGGCGAGGTCCACGGCCTCGGCTTCGCCGGCGACGACCGCGTCTTCGTCATCGGCGCCACAAATGTGGTCGTCCTCGACCTCAAGAGCGGCGAGACCGTGCAGACGGTCCCGGTTCTGAAGCCGGAGCAGGCGGAAAAGCGAGGGACGGCCGCCGTCAGTGCCTATCAGAGGGTCGGCAACCTCCTTTATCTGGCGGAAAACGCCGCCATGCGCTTCGACGTCGTCGACCTGGAAGCGGGCAAGGTCGTCGCCGAGTTGCGGGCCGGCTATGACTGGTTCGGCGGCCTGCAAGTGATCGGCGACAAGGCGTACGTACGGAGCATTAACCTCAGCTACGGCATCAACAATCCGCAATTCGGCTTCTTCGATCTCAAAACGAAGAAATACATCGACTTGAAGCACCCGGACGCCAAGATCACGGACCACATCATCGAGAAGGACTTCGACCAGACGACGCTGGTCGCCGGCCCGGATGCGGGCGTGTGCCTGGCGTGGAAGGGGAACGTCTACCAGTTCGACGCCGACGGCAAGCAAATCGGCGTGACGCCGATTGACAAGGACGACGGCCGGCTGGTGGGCGTTTGGAACGGCCAGGCGCTGACGCTCGGCGCAGATGCGCTGCATCTGACGCCGCTGGCAAAGGCGAGTGCTAAGGGCGACTGAATGCGGCTCATCGGTTCGCCACGTTTGAGCTAACAGCTATTAGCTGACAGCTAATAGCTGTTAGGGTCTGTCCCATAAGCCCCTCGCCCCCGTACTTGGGGGAGAGGGGCGAGGGGCATGGTTTCCTAGGCCAAAAACCCCTCACCCCCGACCCCCCTCCCCTCGCTACAGGGGAGAGGGGAGAA
>DATKHW010000640.1:0-10025 GCA_035546275.1 Gemmataceae bacterium | reverse complement strand
TCACAGTTCCAGCCACCTTTTTGTGAGTGCCTCTAAGCCACTGGCGGGGCGGCAAATTCCGCGCAGTGCCATTCCCACTGGCGGGCCAGGCCGGCCGCCAGGCGCGTCGTCGGGGACCAACCGAGACGCCGCAGGCGCGTGGTGTCGGCCGCCGTGTGCTGCTGATCGCCGGGCCGCGCCGGTTCATGGCGGATACGGGGACGGCGGCCCGTGTGTTGTTCCATGAGCCGCAGCACGTCCAGCACGGAAGCCGTCTCGCCGCCGCCGACGTTGAACACTTCGCCCGGCGGCGCCTCCAGGGCTATGACTGCCGCCTCGACGGCGTCTGTGACGTAGGTGTTGCCGCGCTCCTGTCGGCCGTCTCCGTAGACCGTGATCGGCTGATCGTGGAGCAGGGCCTCGAAGAAGCGGTGGTAGCCCATGTCGGGGCGCTGCCGCGGACCATAGACCGAGAAATAGCGGAGAATAACGATCGGGATCTTGCAGGCGTCGGCGTAGGCGCTGCACAAATGCTCCGCAGCGAGCTTCGTCACGCCGTAGGGCGACACGGGTTTCGTCGGCAGCGTCTCGTCGCCGGTCGCGAATCGACCGTAAACCGACGAGGTCGAAACGTGAATGAGTCGCTTGAGCCGGGGCGCCGTGCCCAAGGCGTCAAGCAGCCGCTGCGTGGCCGTCACGTTGCATGAGTTATAGCCGTCGAAATCGGTCCAGCTCTTGACCAGGCCCGGCATGGCGGCGAGGTGGAAGACCGCATCGGCGCCGGCGGCGATTTCCCCCAGCGGGTCGGACCGCATATCGAGCGCATGAAAGCGAAAGCCCGGCCGATCGAGCAGTCCAGCGAGGTTGCGCTCCTTCACCGCCCGCGGATAATAGGGGATGAAGGCGTCCAGGCCGACGACTTCATGGCCGAGGGCCAGCAGCCGTTCGCACAAGTGAGAGCCGATGAAGCCAGCCGCGCCGGTGACGAGGCAGTGCATGAAGTACTCAGGAGTCACAGGTCGGGCGTCGCTGGAGCGCCTGGAGGTCGGCCGCGACCATGCGCTGCACGAGCTCGCGGAAGCCGACCTGCGGCCGCCAGCCCAGTTCGCGCTGGGCTTTACTGGCGTCGCCGATCAGCAAATCCACTTCGGCCGGCCGGACCAGCGACGGATCCTGCACGACGTGTCGGCGCCAGTCGAGGCCGACGCAGTGGAACGCCTCTTCGACCAGCTCGCCGACGCTGTGCGTCTCGCCCGTGGCGATCACGTAATCGGCGGGCCGTTCCTGCTGCAACATGAGCCACATGGCCTCGACGTAGTCGCCCGCATAGCCCCAGTCGCGCTTGGCCTCCAGGTTGCCCAGCCGCAATTCGTTCGCCAGGCCCAGTTTGATCCGGGCCGCCCCATCCGTGACCTTGCGCGTGACGAACTCCCGGCCGCGGCGCGGCGATTCGTGGTTGAACAGGATGCCGGAGCAGCAGAACATGCCGTAGCTTTCCCGATAATTCACCGTCATGAAGTGGCCATAGACTTTGGCCACGCCGTAAGGCGAGCGGGGATGGAACGGCGTCGTCTCGCACTGCGGCGTCTCGCGGACCTTGCCGAACATCTCGCTGCTGCTGGCCTGGTAGAAGCGAATGCGCTTGGGGTCCAGCAGGCGAATGGCCTCCAGCACGCGCGTCACGCCGACGCCGGTGAATTCGGAGGTGAGGACAGGCTGCTTCCAGCTCGTCGGCACGAAGCTCATCGCGGCGAGGTTGTACACCTCGTGCGGCTCGACCTCACGCAGCACGGCGATGAGCGACAGCTGGTCGAGCAGGTCGGCCTGGTGGAGGCGGATGCGGTCGCCGAGATGAGCGATGCGTTCAAAGTTCTCGGTGCTGGCCCGACGGACGACGCCGTGGACCTCGTAGCCCTTTTGCAGCAGAAGCTCCGCTAGGTAGCTGCCGTCCTGGCCGGTGACGCCGGTGATGATCGCCCGTTTCATCGTCCGCCCAAACCATCTGGTTGGAACCTGGGACTGGCCGGCCGACGCCCCTGTTTCCGATCCGTCCCAAGGAGGCGATCATAGATTAGCCGCAGTTTTTCCATGCGGACGGCGAAGCTGAAATCCGTTTCGACGGTTTGGCGACCGGCATGAGCCAACCGGCGGCCCAGCTCGGCGTCGCGGAGCAGGCTGCCGAGGGCGCCGGCCAGTTCATCGACCGATCCCGGTTCAACCAGCAGGCCGTTTTCCTCGGGCCGGACCAGCCGGGGCACGCCGGCGATGCGCGTGGCCACGACCGGCGTTTCCAGGGCCATCGCCTCCAGCAGCACGTTGGGCAGCCCCTCGCGCAGGCTGCTGAGGGCGAAGACGTCCATCGCCTCATACCAGTCGGGCAAGTCGGTGCGATACCCGAGAAGACGTACGCGGCCAGCGAGGCCGAGTTCGGCGATCAGCGCTTCCAGCCGCGGTCGTTCGTCTCCTTCGCCGACGATGACCAAATCGCCGTCCACGCCGTCGCGCCGCAGTTGTCCCACGGCCCGGATCAGGATATCGAAGCCTTTTTCCGCCGACAACCGGCCGGCGGCGCCGATGAGCGGGCGATCCGAGGCCAATCCCAGGCGGCGCTTCGCCTCGGCCACAGATCGGCGCCGGCGGTACTCGTCGCCGTCGATGCCGTTTTCCAGGAGCTCGCACCGATCGGCCGGGACGCGGCAATCACGGCAAAGACGATACAGATCCTCTGATACGCAGATGACCTTATCGTAGAACGGCAGACAAAGCCGATCCAGGCGGTAGTAGAGCGGCGTGCGGGCGGTGTGATGGACCCAGCCGTGCACCGTCGTGACGAGGCGCATCGGCCAGAAACAGCGGAGAACGAGGCCAAGGGCATTGGTCTTGTAATCGTGGCCATGCCAGATGCTCACGCGCTCCCGCCGGCAAATGCGGAGCAGCCGCGGGACGACGCCGACGTCGAGGGGGCCGGCGTCATCGACGGCGACGAGCGGGGCGTCGCGCTCCTCCGCCTTGCGGCGGAGCGTCTCGAAGCCGGGGTCGTTGGGATCGCGCAGATAGGCGCAGATCATGTGGTAGCCGGCGTCGCGGAGGAAGCGCGGCGAGTTCAGGAGGGTCTTGTCCGGACCGCCGCCCGAGCCGCGGATCACGCGCGCATCGAGGACGACGGGCGCAGCGCCGCGGCGAGCTGGCGGCGTCAGCCCCCCGATCCGGCTGTTTTCAGCAGCAAGCGACGGCATCCGGAATCGTCTCCAAAACCAATCGCTCAAAGGTCCGGGCTTTTTCGTCCCAGGATTCTTCCGCCAGTCGGCCGCGGGCCAGCCGTTGCGCCGCCGGCAGACCGTCCCGCAGGCGGGCGCGGACGGCCGCGGAGAAAGCTGCCGGCGAGGTACACAGGTCGAGGCAGTCGGCCCATTCCCGCGCGGCAGGCAGATCGCGCACCACAACCGGCTTTCCGGTCGCCAAGTATTCCTTGAGCTTCAGCGGCTGCATCGCGCGCGTAACCGGCAGGTCGGCATACGGCATGATAAGCACAGCCGCCTCCCGGGCCAGGGCCGGCAGCCGCTCGAACGGCTGGGCCGGCAGCTGTACCAAGCGCGGGATGCGGCGGAGCGCCGGATCGGGGTTGTTTTCCGGCCCCACGAGGACCACCGTTCCCCAGTCGAGGTCGGCGGCGAGACGGCGAAGGAAATCCGCGTCCATGCGCCGGTCGATCACGCCCCAGAAGAGAATCAAAGGACGCTCCAGGCTGGCCAGTTCAGGGAAAGCATCTTGGGTGGAGGCATTCACCCAGAAATCGAGATCGACGCCGTGCGTCAGCAAATCGGCGCTGCGCCCCAGCCGGCAGATGCGCTCCTGAAGGCTTTCGCTGACCGCCACGATGCGATCGGCCCGGGCGATCACTTCGGCTTCCATCCGCTGCAACGGTCGGCGGTCGAGCCCGGGCCACTCGGCGAAATCGTCCACGCAGTAGTAAACCCAACGTTGCACCGGCAGCCGGCCCATCAGGTCGGCGACGATCGGCAGCGTCGTCACGGCGATCGGCGGCGCCGGCAGCGACTCCAAGACCGGCGTCAGTTGCCGCAGCAGCAGCATTCGGTTGAGGCGGCGGTCGAACGGCGAGCGCAGCCACGGCCACATGCGCGGGTTGAGGACGCGCGGGCCGGCCGGCGAGCCGGGGGCGTCAGCCCCCGGATGTGAATGGGCCGGCCGCAGCCACTGCCTTATCTTGCCGAGGCCGCGCTTCAGGGTAAGCAGATCGAACCGCGGCGGCCTCATGCCGATGGTGTTCACCCAGATCGTCGGGCGACGGTCCAGCAGCCGGCGGATCAGGTGCTGACAGCTCGACGGATGCCGGCCCCAGTCGTCGGCGAAAACCAGGAGCGAAGACGGCTTCACGGTCGGCGGCTCGCTTTTTTGGTAGGGTAACAGGGTCGCCCCGATGGACCGTTTCGCCCGCATTCCTGGCCCGAGACCACACGCCGATGGATCAGCCCGCTGACGCCTCGCAACAGATCACCGTCGAACTTACCGTCAACGCAGCCGGCGTCGAACGTCGCCGTGAGCCCGTCACGTGCGGCATCCCCTGGCCGCGCGGCATGCTGAACGACCCGGCCCATCTGCAACTGCATGACCAGCAGGGTCGGCCGACGCCGTTGCAAGCGCGGACGCTCGACCGCTGGCCGGACGGCTCGGTGCGCTGGTCGCTGCTCGACTGGCAGGCCGACGGTCACGGCACCGCAGTATATCGGGTGAACGTCCCGCCGCATGGGGCGCCATCGGTCGGCGGCGGGCCGCGGCTTCAGACGGAAAACCGACCGGGCGAGATCGTCGTCGACACGGATGCGTGTCGCTTCACGCTTCGAAAGGAGGAGACGTTTCCTTTCGCAGCCGTGACTGCGAACGGCGTACACCTCGCTGACGCCAACCGCACGCACTTCACGGTCGAGGATGAGGATGGGCGCGTCTACCATCCGCGCCTCCGTCGGCTGGCAATCGAAGAACCCGGACCGTTGCGGACCGTGATTGTGGCCGAAGGAGACCTGGTTTGTCCTGGAAGCGATCCGTTGCTGCACCTGATCGTCCGTCTGCACTTCTTCGCCGGCTCGCCGGTCGTGCGCTTCGTCGTCACCCTGCGCAACCCGCGGAAGGCCGATCACCCCGGCGGTTTGTGGGACCTCGGCAACGGCGGCTCGGTCTACCTCCGCGACGCCGCGCTGACGCTGACCTTGCCGGCTGGCGATTCCCGCAGCGCGGCGTCTATTATCCTCTGCTCGCCCGAAACCGGTGCGCCGCTGGCTCCGGTCGAACCGCCGCTGGAGCTGTATCAAGATTCCAGCGGCGGCGAGAACTGGCGGAGTCACAACCACCTGAACCACAAGCACGTCGTCCCGCATTCCTTTCGCGGATACCGACTGCGGCAAGGAACGGGCGAGCAATCGTGGCTGCGTGCTAGCCCCATCGTTGTTTTGACGCGCGGCCGGCAGACGCTGGCCGTAGCGATGGAGCATTTCTGGCAGAATTTCCCCAAGACTGTCGAAGCGACGCCCGACGCCCTGACGCTGCGGCTCTTCCCGCGTCAGTCGGCCGACGTCCACGAATTGCAGGGCGGCGAACAGAAGACCCATACCTTCGCGGTCGCTTTCGGCCCCGACGGCGTCGCCGACGAGCCGCTGGCATGGGCGCGTCAGCCGGCGGAAGTCCACGCTTCGCCGGCCTGGTACTGCGGCGCTGGCGTCATTCCCTACCTCACGCCGCGGTCCGAAGATCCCCACCCGGAGTACCTGGCCCTTGTGAACGCCGCCGTGGACAGCGCCGACACATTCGAACACAAGCGCGAGGTGGTCGACGAATACGGCTGGCGGCACTTCGGCGAGCTTTACGCCGATCACGAGGCGGTTTTTCACAAGGGCCCCGAACCACTGACCTCGCACTACAACAACCAGTACGACGCCGTGGCCGGCCTGGGCTGTCAGTTCCTGCGCAGCGGCGATGCGCGCTGGCGCCAGCTGATGGCCGAACTGGCCGCCCACGTCATTGACATCGACGTTTACCACACCGACCATGACAAGTCGGCGTACAACCACGGCCTGTTCTGGCACACCTTCCATTACGTGGACGCCGACACCGGAACCCATCGCTCCTATCCGCGGGCGGCCCGCGTGTGCGGCGGCGGTCCCGCCAACGAACACAACTACACGACCGGCCTGATGCTGCACTATTTCCTCACCGGCGATCCGTTGGCGCGGGAAACAGCCGTCGGGCTGGCGCAATGGGTGATCGACATGGAGGACGGCCGCAAGACCGTCTTCCGCTGGCTGGCGGGCGGGGCGACCGGCCTGGCCAGCTCCAGCCGAACCCCGTCGTATCACGGACCCGGCCGCGGTTCGGCCAATTCGGTCCTCGCTCTTTTGGACGGCCATCGCTTGACCGGCGAACCTCGCTTCCTCGCCAAGGCGGAGGAGCTGATCCGCCGCGTCATCCACCCCGCCGACGACGTGCCGGCCCGCAACCTGCTCGACGCCGAGAACCGCTGGTTTTACACGATGTTCCTGCAAGCGCTGGGCCGGTATCTGGACTGCAAGGCGGAACTCGGCCAATTGGATTTACCCTACGCCTACGCCCGGGCCAGCCTGCTGCACTACGTCCGCTGGATGGCTAACCACGAGTATCCTTATCTCGAAAAGCCGGAAATCCTGGAATACCCGACGGAAACCTGGGCGGCGCAGGACATGCGGAAGAGCGAAATCTTTGATTATGCGGCAAGATACGCGGCCGGGGCGGAACCGGAGCGGTTTCGGGAGCAGGCCGAGTTCTTCTTTCGCTATTCGACGACGGCGTTGGGCGCGCTGCCGACGCGGACGCTGTGCCGGCCCGTGGTGCTGATGCTGGCATATGGGTTTCAGCGGGCGTATTTCCGGCGTCATCCCGAAGAGAGCGCCGCGGAGCCTATTGGCGTGCAGACTGACTTCGGACGGCCGCTGGCGTTCACGCCGCAGAAGGTGCGGGCGAAGAAGCGACTGCGACTACTGGCAATCGGTTTCGCCATTGCTTCGGCTATGGCCGCTTTGGGGTCCTTGATTTACTGGCTCAGGCGCTAACCGCACCTGGACCTCTTTGGGTTGGAGAGCGGGCTTCACCACTTCACTTGCGCCGCGCAAGGATCATCCCATAGCGCCCCAGCGGCTCGGGCTGAACCTCCAAATCGTGCGTATCCTGGAGTCGCTTTCGCAATAAGGCAAGAACGCCGGGACGGAGGTGCTCATGGTATTCAATGGCCATGCACTGCACGCAATCCACGGCGCCCGACTCCATTTCACTGAATGCGTCGTATTCCGATCCCTCGATATCCATCTTTAGCAGCGCGATCCGATCCGAATGGACCAATTGCGAGAGATCCTTCAGCGACACTACCTTGACCTGCAATCCGCCGGAGGCGTCGACGTCGGCTGTGAGACGGTGATCCAAGGATCGATCGCCTCCGGACACGATTGCGCCGGCCCCGCTTCGACCACCCAATGCGATAGGGTATGCGGTCGCGGAACCGCATCCAGCAGAGCGCAGATTCTCCTCCAAGAAAGCGTAGTTCTCTGGAAACGGCTCAAGGGCGAAGATGCGGCAAGCGGGGCTTCTTCGCGCGATCCAGACGGCGAAGAGTCCGACGTTCGCTCCCACGTCGACGACGACGTCGCCGGGGCGCGGCTTGTAAAAGCCCGCCGGCGTGTAGACCCGCTCGTACCAGATCTCCAATAGCGTGGGGACGAACCCAGTCCTTCCCTTCGGGTGCCGCAGGCAGGATCCATCCCGCAGGACCGCCTGATCGCAGGGCAGGCCGCGACGCAGAGCCTGTATCATCTGGCCGCCGTTGCGGAAATGCCTCAACAGGAACCAATAGCGCCGCAGCAACTGCAAGCGCCAGCCGACGGCCGCCGGAAGCAAACTTTTTGGTTTTCGACCGTCCATTTCACGCTTCCAACGACAGCAGCCTCAGGCCAACCCGAACGATCATTTCTCGAGTCGGACAATCAAGATCGAACCAGGCAGTCGCAGCCTCATGGACAGCCGCTCCATCCAGTGGAGAACCGGCCACAGCCGGCGCGGGAAGTAGTAATTCAGTTGGCCCACGCGATGAACGCTCAAATAATCGGCCCGGCGAAAGGCACGGGTGTGGCGGCTGATCCCCGCCGGCGTGTTGGCGCGATAAAATGTCCGGTAATTCTCATAACGGTCCACGCCGCGCCGTCCGCGCAACCAATTCAGATAGGCGTCCTTGAATTTCAGCGCTCCCGTCATCTGGGACGCGATGGAAAACAGGTGTCTGCCGTCCACCGTGAAGCCCCAAAACACACCGCCCGGCACAAGACACTGGTACAATTTCTCCCAGAATACGGACGGATGCTCCACGTGTTCCAGGACAAACGCCGAGTACGCCACATGCACCGAATCAGGCTGCAACCGAGCTTCCTCAAACGTACATGGATGCAGGTCCGTGAGAAAGGCCGGGAGCGGCACGTCCTTGGCGGGTTCGATTCCGATGAATCGGCTCGCCTCTTCCGCGATGGATTGTTGCAAGCCTGCGTCGCCGTCAAAGCCGTGCCCGCAGCCGATGTCAAGAACCGTCGCGGTTGTCAGCGGCCATTTCCGTACGCTTTCCAGTACCAGATCGAAAAAAACTATCTTTCGTGACTCACCGCATTGGTATCGAGCTGCGGCTTGGGATAGTTCCTGCGCGGGCGAACTTTCCGCAATGATTGGCGGGTACGATGCCATAGCCGTACTCATGCGTCACTCGGTCGCAAGAGGCGTTGCCGCTTCGCCGCGAGAACGCACCACCCGCGCTGGGACGCCAACGGCGATTACGGCGTCGGGCAGCGGCTTCGCGACCACGGCGCCGGCCCCGACGACGGACTCTCTGCCCACGTCGGCCATCACCACGGCTGCGCTGCCGATCCAGGCACCGGCGCCGATCCGCACCGGCGTCACTGTCCCGGTCTGCTCTCGAATTGGCCGCGATGAGTCGTCGATCCCGTGGGTTCGCGCTCCGCTGGTGACATGGACTCCCGCGGCCAGCAGAGCGTCGCGCTCAATGTGGGCCAAGCCGATATGGCAGCGCGGCCCTATATAGACGTTGGGGCCGATGCGGGCGTCGGCCTTCGAGAACAGCACACCGAAGCCGATGACGGCCGTCGGACTGCACTCGGTCAGCGTCCACGCAAGGAAAGCGCGGCGCAAATACTGACCAACCAGACCGGGTGCCAGCGACAGCAATTCGCTCGATCCCTCCAGGGCGCGGTCACGTCCAATGAGCAGCGTCCACAGCCAATGCCAGAGCAGAAGAGGGCTGACAACGACGAGGGCCAAGAGTCGCGCAGCCCCCTTGAGCAGCTCGCGCGGCCGCCAACGCGGCGCGGCAGCGGAAGGGACGGTCTGGTTACACGCCACCATTGCCATTGGCATAGTCGCTTCGTCCACCCAACCGTTGGTACAGGCGCCAGTAGGCCTCGATTGTTCGAGAGAGCTGATAGCGTTCCTCGACGCGGGCGCGGCCGGCTTCGCCCATCGCCTTCGCCGCGGTCGGATCGTCGAGGAGGCGCAGCAAGGCGGCCGCGGCCGCGGCAGCGTCGCCGCGCGGGACTAGCAAGCCTTCAACGTCGTGGCGGACGATTTCCGGATTGCCTCCGACGGCCGTCACGACCACCGGCAGCCGCGACGCCATCGCTTCCAGGAGGGTGAGCGACGCCGCTTCGCTCACCGAGGTCAGTGCGAAGAGATCGACCGCTCGCAGTAAATCCGGCACATCGGATCGGACGCCAAGGAAGCGAACGCGGCCGCCAATTCCCAGACGCGCGGTCAACGCTTGCAGTTCGCCGCGCAGAGGCCCGTCGCCGACGAGAAGCAGATCCACGTCCGGCCGCGAAGCCGCCGCCTTGGCGAAGGCGTGCAGCAGCATGGCGTGATCTTTCACCGGGTGGAACCGCGCCACCATCGCGACGTAGCGGCGATAGGGGTCAAGGCCAAGCTGGCGTCGCAGTTCAGCATGGTCGGCCGCG
>DATKHW010000639.1:0-4721 GCA_035546275.1 Gemmataceae bacterium | reverse complement strand
CGAGCGTCCCACGACTCGATCTCCCGCAACGCAAGGGATCGAGGAAAAAGGGACATTGAGGAGGATTCGGAATCATGAAGTCGTGGAAGCTGTATTGCTCCGGGTTGGCCCTGGCGGCGGGACTGGCCCCGGCCGCGTGGGCCCAGGCGCTGCCAGGGGCCCCTACCGCGCCGCCCGCCGTCGCGCCGGCAGCCGCGCCGGCCGCGCCAGCCGCTCCGCAGGGCAACATTTGGACCAAGCTGTGCCCCACTCCGGAACAGAAGGCGGCCTGCAAGGCCAAGATTTGCGCTTCACCGCTCGGCCAACTGCTCAATAACATGCTGATGCCGGCCGGCGCCATGACCGGCGGCATTATTGGGCCGTGCTGCCCGCTCATCAACCCCGCCGATCTGGCCAAGCCCCCGGACAGCGTCCAGGGCGCCGCCGCGCAATTGCAGAAGGACGAAGCCGAAGCCGCCGCTCGCCGCGCCGCCATCCGTTACATGGCCGGCGCCGACTGCCATTACTGGCCGGAAGTGACCGGCGCCCTGATCGGCGCCCTTCGCTCCGACCGCAATGAATGCGTGCGGCTGGAAGCGGCGTTGGCTCTGGGCCGCGGCTGCTGCTGCAACCGCGCCACAATGAAGGCGCTGGCGCTGACGGTCTCCGGCGGCACCGAGGACGGCAACCCGGCCGAGGATTCCGACCGCGTCAAGGCCGCGGCGATGGCAGCCCTGAATCATTGCCTTGCCAATTACACCGAAGTCGTGCCGGTCACGCCCGTCGTGCCTGTCGTTCCGATCAAACCGGGGACCGGCGGCGGCGAAAAGGGCAGCGGTGAAAAAGGCCCCGAAACGCTGCCGCCGCCTAGCCCGCCCTTGTCGAAGAAGCATTCATCCGACCCGCTTGAGTATTATCGCCAAGCCGAGAACTTGCCGGAGAAGGCGGTGGTGGAAGAAGCCCGCCGCGCTGTGGAACACATGACGCCGGTGGCCGCCGCCGCCGCGCCCTCGCCGGCCGCGGACCACAGCCTGTTTGGCATCGCCCGCGCCGCCGTCAATTCCTCCGCCGCCCCGACGGAAGCGGCGATGGAAAAGCCGGCGATGCAGCCGGTCGAGGCCCCAGGCGCAGCGCCAGTCGTGACGCCCGTTGTGGCGCCGGCGGTGATGATGCAGCCCAGCAAGCCAATGACGCCCGCTCCCGTCGTTGCGCCTGCCGCACCGCAGGCTAACGTCGCCCCGGTGGGGTATTCCACTCCCGCCCGGAAGCCAGTGGTCATGCCGCCGCCGGCGCCCATTTCAACCACGTTCACGCCGACCGCCCCGACCGGCATGAACTCGACCGTCGTCGCCGACCTGATCGCGGTGCTGCACGATTCGATCAACCCGGAGGAGCGCGAGAAGGCGGCCAACGCCCTCGGCGGTTGCGACGGCTGGGCCAATCCCAACGTGGTACGAGGGCTTGTTGAAGCGGCGCGGAGCGATGCGGCCCCGCTGGTGCGTGCGGCGTGCCTGCACAGCCTGACGCGGATGAACATCCGGACGCTGCCGGTCGCCACGGTGGCCCAGGCGCTGAAGACCGACCCTGACCCGCGCGTTCGCAGCGAAGCGGAGCAGGCGCTCAAACAGATCGGCGGCGCGACGGCCCATGCCCAGTGACGTCGCCGACCCCGCTCGGGAAGAAAGGGAGAGGGGGGAGAAGGGGAGATAGGGAGACGGCTTCTCCCTATCTCTCCTTCTCCCCGCTCCCTTTCTTCCCTTCTCCCTTTCTCCCTTGCTTCTTGCCGTCCGGTCCGCGCCGGGTATAGTCAGCGCAGCGTCGCCGCGATTCTCTCCACGGCTTGCGAACAAGGGAGACGTCCCACATGGGATTTCATCAAACCGCCAAGCACCGCTTCGGCAAAGGCTCGTATCATCAAATCGGCCTGGTCCGCGGCCAATTCGGCAATGTGCCGGAGGACCAATGGCTGAAATTCGTGCAGGAAACCGGCTTCGACGGCTGGGAGGAAGCCAGCTGGGAACTCGACCTCGGTCGATGCTCCAATGACGCCGGCGCCGCCGCTTATGCGAAAGAGCGCGTCGACAAGGCGAAGAAGCACGGCCTGGAGATCTTCACCGTCGCCTCCCATCTCCAGGGCCAGGCGCTCGGCGATGAGCCGTCCGCCAAGACGCTGCAATTCGTCGGCGGCGAGCCGATTGAGGCGTACAAGGCCTGGCGCGCAAAAGGGAACAACCCGCCCCGCACCGATCCTTACTACGTGCCGGAAGAGGTGGGCAAGCTGCTCCACAAAAAGGCGGCCGAGGACCTCATGGCCGTCGTCCGCTTCGCCGGCCATCTGAGCAAGTTGCAGGATCGCAAGGTGGCCGTGCCTGGCTTCGTCGGCTCGCCGGCCCACTGCTGGAGCCACTGGTTCCTCTTTCCGCCGCTGCCCGCCGCCATCGGCGGATACAAGATTCCCGATGTGCGCGATGTGAGCCTGGAGCTGCTGGTCGAGCGCTTCGGCCCCGTGCTGGACCTGTGCAAGCAATACGGCGTCACTTTCGATCTGGAATGTCATCCAAGCGAGCGGGCCATGGGCGATCTGGAATCGGCCGGCGACTACCTGAAGGCGATGGATAAGGCCGGTTACGCTTCCGTCGTCGGTTTCAACCTCGACGGGTCGCACCTGGAATGGCAGAACGTGTCGGTGATCCAGTTCATCCGCGACTTCAGCGACCGCATCCATTGCGCCCACGTCAAGGGCGTGTGGGTGGCGCGGGAGCATTGCCGGGCCGGCCGGCTCGGCGGGCATCGGCCAATGGGCCACTGGGCCAACGGCTGGAATTTCGTCACGGCCGGCACGGCCCGCGACGCCAACAGTCTGGAAGAGATCTTCATCGAGCTGAACCGCGTGGGTTTCGACGGCGCCGTGAGCATCGAATGGGAGGACAATGACGCCGAGCAGCATGCCGGGGCCAAGACGGCGCTGGCCAATTGCCGCAGAGCCGACAGTCCGCCCAGCGGCATGAGGCACGATGAGATGCTCAAGGCGTAATTCAATTTCCTTGTATGGGCGAGCGGCCCGCGTAGGCCGGATGATGAGGGATTCATCATCCGGCTCACGCCGGCCGCTCGCCAATTACAACCTCCGCCATTCGTCTTTCCACCGGCGGCGTGGTACATTGAAGGAAGCCGCCGGTTTCCCTCCGCGGCACGCCCGATCCTCGTCCCTTTCCAGGCGCCGTATTTGCGGAGAATGTTTCGGAGAGTCGGGATGGAGCCCGCTCTCGCCCTTTCCCCTTCCTGCGGACTCCATCATGAATCCCGCGACTCCCGACCCCGACCTCCCCCGCTTCCAGGGCATTACGCCGTCCGGATTGCCGTCGCAACCCGACGCGGCGCTGCGCCGTATCGGCCCCATGACGCGCCCGCGCGGCCGGCGGCCGATCCTGCGTAATCCGCTCTGGCGTTACAGCCTCGCCGGCGTCGTGCTGATTGGAGTCTTCTCCCTAGGCGTCGTCACGGACCGCGCTGGATGGGTCCCGCGGACCTCCGATGAGGAGCCGGCCTATGTCGCCCGTGAAAAGACCTTCGCCCCGTTCTGGGAGACGTGGAACCTCGTCCACGAATACTACGTCGATCAGAAGAGCGTCAACGACGTCAAGATGACGCGCGAAGCCATCGCCGGGATGCTGGACTCCCTGGGCGACGAGGGACATACGCTTTACCTCAGTCCCGAGCAGGCGCAGCGCGAGAATGAGGTGCTGCGGGGACACATGGACGGCATCGGCGCGACCATCTCGGTGCGCGAGCATGTCCCGATAATTCTCTATACGCTGCCGGATTCACCGGCTCGCAAAGCCGGACTCAAGGCTAACGACATCCTGCTGAAAGTGGACGACAAGGCCGTCGGTCAAGAGTCGTTGCAAGGGGTTGTGGATCAGATACGCGGCCCGGCGGGAACGCAGGTGCATTTAACCGTGCAGCGCGACGCCCAGCCCGAGCCGATCCAGATGACCATCACACGCGGCCAGGTGGTGGTTCCGGATGTGTCCTGGCGCCTGCTGCCCGGCGAGCCGTACGCCCACATCGCCCTGCGATCGTTCGGAGAACATGCCGACGAGCAGTTGCGGGCGGCGCTGGCGGCAGCGCGTCAGCAGGGCGCCAAGGGCGTGATTTTCGATATGCGCGGCAACCCCGGCGGCTATAAGGACCAGGCCGTGAAAGTCGCCAGCGAATTCATCGGCAGCGGCAATGTCTTCATCGAGAAGGACATGCACGGCAAGGAGACCCCCGTCCCCGTCGAATCCGGCGGCACGGCGTTGGATCTGCCCATGGCGGTGCTTATCGACGGCGGCTCGGCCAGCGCCGCGGAAATCTGCGCCGGGGCGCTGCAAGACCACAAGCGGGCCAAGCTGGTCGGCCAAAAAAGCTTCGGCACCGGCACGGTGCTGCAGCCGTTCGAGCTGAGCGACGGCTCCGAATTGCATCTGGCGACTCTGCAATGGCTGACGCCGGACGGCCACGAAATTTGGCACCACGGCATTGAGCCGGATGTCAAGGTTGTGCTGAAGGACGAGTCCGAAGCCTTGCTGCCCGATATGGAGGACAACCTTACCGCCGAAGCGCTGCAGAAAAGCAGCGACGCTCAGCTGCTCAAGGCGCTCGAAGTCCTCCGCGAGCAGACGACGGGCAAAACCGCTGCAAACTGAGGGGTTCTGGCCTAGCCATCAGACGGCGGCGCCATGAGCCGAAGCCGCGCA
>DATKHW010000638.1:0-8695 GCA_035546275.1 Gemmataceae bacterium | reverse complement strand
CCGCTTGGCCAGGCCGAAGTCGGTGATTTTGGGCTGGCCGTCGGCGGTCAGCAGGACGTTGGCCGGCTTGAGATCGCGGTGGATCACGCCGGCGCTGTGGGCGCAATCCATCGCCCCAGCGAGGAGACGGACCAATCGAGCCGCTTCGCGCGGGGCCTGCGGTTCGCCGTTGACCTTGGCGGTCAGGCTGCCGCCTTCCAGATACTCCAGCGAGAAATAGGGCCGGCCGCCGTCTTCGCCGATCTCATAAATTTGGATGATGTTTGGATGCTGTATGCGGGCGACCGCCTCGGCCTCGGAACGAAAGCGGGCGCGTTCATGTTCGTCGGCGTGGTCGCCCGACAAGATCATTTTGAGCGCGACGATGCGGTTGAGGCCGATTTGGCGGGCTTTGTAGACGACGCCCATGCCGCCGCGACCCAGGACGCCCAGGATTTCGTAGCCCGGCAGCGCATCAGGGGCGTAGCCGGCGGTCAGCTTGCCGGCCTCGGGAGCGACTGTCGCCTGCGGTTCGCCTGGCGGCGGCGAATCCTGGACGGTCGGGTTGGCAGCGCCGGCCTGCGTGGCCGGAGAGGCGGCCGGCGCAAAATCGACCGTGGCGACCGATTCGCCGTCGGGAGCGGCCTTGTCGCCGCCGGAGACGACTCGCACCAGAACACGCGCCGCGGTGACCGGTTCGCGCCGTTGCGTATCCGGGGAGGGAGAGGCGGGATCAGGGGGGGTCATTCGTTGCTCCTGGGTAAGCTTCCTGTCCGCGTTGTTTATTTGTCCCCTTTCTGCGCTCCGGGGTCAAGGATATTTCCGACGTCGGTTCGGTTGACGCCGGCGCCCGTGCTGCTAGGCTAACTCCTTCCTAAACCTGATCCGCCGATTACGCAGACTACACAGGTGCAAAAAGAGATGAATCGGCGGCATCGGCGTAATCTGCGGATGAATGGAGAAGAAGACCATGCGTCTCGCGACGCTTCTGACGCCGAACGGCCCGCGGGCGGCCGTTCTCCAAGGCGACGCTTTTATCGACCTGCACGCCACGGACGCCGCCGTTCCGCCGAGCGTCCGCGAAATCCTGGAAGGCGGCCCCGCCCTGATGCAGGCCGCGAAAACGGCGGCCGGCCGGCCTGACGCCGTGCGCATCCCTGCCGCCGGCGTGAAGCTCTTGCCGCCCATCCCCGATCCGCCCAAGGTCATTTGCATGGGCCTGAACTACCGCGACCATGCGGCGGAGACGGGGGCCAAAATCCCCAGCGAACCAGTGCTGTTCAGCAAGTTCGCCACCGCCCTGATCGGCCCCGAAGAGCCGATCGTCCTGCCGCCGGTCAGCAAAAAAGTCGATTACGAAGCGGAATTGGTGCTGGTAGTGGGAAAAAAGGGACGCAATTTGACGGCCGCCGCCGCGCTGGAATGCCTGGCCGGTTATACGATCGGCCATGATGTGTCTGCCCGCGACTGGCAGCTGGAAAAGGACGGCCGACAATGGCTGGCCGGAAAAACCTTCGACACGTTCGCCCCGCTGGGGCCGTGCGTCGTTACGCCGGACGAGCTGGCCGATCCCAACAACCTCGGCGTGCGGCTCCGTCTCAACGGGCAGACCATGCAGGACGGCAACACGCGCAACATGATCTTCGCGCCCGGCGTGGCGCTCGCCTACATCTCGCAGATCGTGACGCTGCAGCCGGGCGACCTCGTCTACACCGGTACGCCGCCGGGCGTCGGCATGGCCCGCACGCCGCCGGTTTGGCTCAAGGCCGGCGACGTGGTCGAGGTTGAGATCGACGGCCTCGGCGTCCTCCGCAATCCGGTCGTCCAGGGGTGACGACGACGACTCAACGCTGCATTTGTACGGCCATCAGCACCTTTTGTCGCTGCAGCTTGCCCTGCCACGCCCAGTCGTACTCGGCTGTGTCCGAGGCCAGGATTAACGAGGTGAACACGCGGCGCACGGGATCATAACGGGCGGCGCCCACGAGATGAGCCGTCACCTTGCCGTGGGCCTCCGGGTCCGAAATTGGATATTTCAACTCCACGTCGCCTTCCAATTTCAGCCGCACCTCGCCGCCGTCGATGGATGCGACTGTGCCCGTCAGGCCGCCGCCCGCGCATTTGCTTTCCTTGCCGTTCCAGCGTCCCGTGGGCGGATAGAGCTGCTGGAACAGCTTGTCGGCCGCGTCGCGCGGCATGGTGCGGGCGTCTCCGACTTTTGCGCCGGCGCTGGGGGCGAGAGCGGCCCAGTCGTCGGCCGTCCATTCGACCCAATCCTGGGCCGTGCCGCGGTTGCTGTGCGGGTCGTCATAACGCACCCAGACGCCGAGGGTCATGCCGCCGTCCGTCGGCGTCTGGGCCGGTGGTCGCGGCGCCGCGGTTGTGGCGCGGACGTCGTCCACGGCGCGCGGCGTCAGCTTCTGTTCATCCACGATCTTCTGCAGGAATGGCGCGAGATTGTCCGGCTTGCATGCTTTCTGGACGCGCATGGTCGCTGAAACGGCTCCGTCGGGGGCGAGGATGAAGACGCAGACCGTACCGCCTTCCAGGCCGCGTTCGACCCGGTCGCGGTCGATGCGCTGCAATTCTGCCTGCTCGGCGTCGGACGCCGCCGCCAGCTGGTAGTGCTCGCGGGAAACCCAGACGGGGATGAAATACTTCGTCAGCAAGTCGATTACCCGGTCGTCGGAGAGTGAACTCACTCTCATGTCCCAGGCGCCGCCTCAGCAGCGGCCGGTGTCGATGTTGCCGTCGTGGGCGAAGACGAAGACGGGTTTGTTTTCCTTCTGCGACGCCTGACGGGCGTCCAGCAGCGAAGCCGTCCAGGGAGTGCGCCGCCAGGCCGTCGGCTCGGCGTCCTTGATTTGCTGGACACGGCGCTGCACCCAGGCTTCGTCGCGGTCCTCTGCGTGGGCCGGCAAGACGAACACGGTCGCGATCAGTAAGGTCGCGGTGCGCGAGATCATCTGTGGATTCCTTTCCTGATGAGCGGATTTCCTACTCGCTCCAAGCGTTATCACCCCGCAGCGCCAGCAAGGGTTGAAATCGAAACCCTTGCTGGCGCTGCGGGCTCCTGCGCACTTTACCCCAACCCCGCATCCGCGCGAAGAGAAGTCACTTCTGAAACGCCCGGTAATCCTTCCGCCCCTGGGATTGCAAGTACGCGATCAGGTCCAGAATCTCATCGCCCGTCAGCCCATCGACGAGATGCTCCGGCATTGGCGAAACCTTGGACGGCTCGACCGTATCCACGTCGGACTTCGGGATGATGACGCGCTCCGGCTCCAGCGGATTGGGCTGCACAATCAGCTGCCGCGGCGTGTCCTCCACCAGCCGGCCCACGATCGTCTTGTCGCTCTTCGTAGTGACGATGATGTTCAGGTACTGTTCTGAAACCACCTTGGACGGCTCGATGATCGACTCCAGGATGTCCTTCGCCGCGAACCGGCTGGAGACCGCCGTCAGGTCCGGCCCAACGGCGCCGCCCTCCTGGCCGAAGCGATGGCACTTGATGCACTGGCAATCCAGGTACGCCTGGCGGCCCTTGTCGTAGCTGCGGCCGTGGTCGAGCCGGTCCAGCATCGGCAAGATTTCCGCCGTCTTGTACGCCTTGATCGCCGGCCGGTCCGTTGACACGTAGTTGACCACGCTGGCCTGGTCGATCGACGCCAGTAGCGGCGCCAGCTCTTTGCGCTCGGCGTCGGACAGGTTGGCGGTCGCCTCGGCAAAGATGTGCTTCATGTAGTTGGGGAAGCTGGCCCCGTCGCCGTAGGGCCGGCCGGCGTCCGCAAACCATTGCAGCAGTTGCGCCGGGTGGCCCGGCCGCTTGTGGTCCTTGGTGAAGTAGCTGAAATACTCCTTGCGCTGCTCCATCGTCCAGTTGCCGATTGGCAAGGTCCGCAGCACGTAGACGTAGAACAGTTCGTCCTCCTGCGTCTTCGCCTCGGCGGCCAGCCGCAGGCACTTCTCCGCGATGTGCGGCGCCCGCAGGTAAATCAGGATTTGAGCGATTTCATGATTCACCTTCTCGCTCTTGGTCGGAAATTCCGCGTCCAGCTCCGCTGCAACCTTCCGCGCGGCCTCAGCGGGCGGCGGTCCCTGGCGGATGAAAGCCAATTGCATCACCCGCAGCTCTTCCAGCTGCTGGTCTTCCGACAGGCCGCCCAGCGGCATGCTGGACAGCGCGGCCAGCAGGTCGGGTTGCACCGTCTTGTCGCCGCTGCGGGCCAGCGCCAGCAGCGCGGTTAGCGCCGCCTCCGGTTGCTTCTCCGCCAGCGCCCTCCCCTTCCAATCGGCGACTGGCTGGCTCTCCACCGCGATGCGAGCGGCGTAACGGAGGGCGCGGTCGTCGCTGTTCAGGTGCGGCCAGGCGGCGTCCAGCGCCACGGGGTTGTGCTTGCCGTGGAAAGCCTCCAGGGCATGGCGCAGCTCTCGCTCCTTGGCCCCGGCCGCGTCGTGCAGATCGGCCGGCGACGTCGATTCATTTCCGGTGTACGACACTCGGTAAAGTCCCGATTGCGTGCCGCGGCCGCCGGTCGTGAAGTACAGGGCGCCGTCGCTGCCGATCACGACGTCGGTGAGCGGCAGCGGCGTCTTCGGCCCGTCGCCCTTGAGCGATTTGGGAGCGACGAAGTTCTCGAACTCGGCCGTGTAGCTCGCCCCCTTGGGCGTCAGGTGGGCGGCGATGAGCCGGCCATAGGACCAGTCGCACATGTAGAACGCCTTCTGGTACTTGGCCGGGAACTTGGCGCCGGTCCCAAAGACGACGCCGGTCGGCGAGCCAACGCCGACGTTGACGACGGCGCCGAAACTGTCCGGATAATATTCCGGCCACTTGCCGGCGCCGTTGCGCCAACCAAAATCGGCCCCGCTGATGCAGTGGTTGATGCGGATCGGCCGATACCACGGAAAGCCCCAATCCCACTCCATATCGGCGTCGAAGGTGAACAGCTCGCCGTCGGCGTTGAAAGCGAAATCGTAGGCGTTGCGAAAGCCGCCGAGCATCAAGTCCCATTTCTTGCCGTCGGGGTCAGTGCGGAGGACGAAGCCTCCAGGGGCGTAACGGCCGGCCGCGAAACCGTTGCCGTCCGGCTGGCGCGGCAGCAGCAGATCCTCCTGGTAGTTGCGGTGCGGCGAATCCGGAGCCATCCCCTCGGGAACGTCGCAGAAATTGCCTTCGATGACGTAAAGATTGTTGTCGGGTCCGAGAACGACCGCATGGGCGCCGTGCTCGCCGCCGCCGGTGAATTTCTTGAGCAGCTTCACCTCGTCGAATTGGCCGGTGCCCTTCGTGTCCTTGCAGCGGTAGAGTCCGTAGCCCTTGGGGCCGGCGCCGTCGATGTAGAGGCTGTCGAATGCATAGAGAAGCCCCATCGCCTCGCTGATGGGCAGGTCGAGCTTTTCCATCTGATCGACCTGGCCGTCCTTGATCGTGACGCGCAGGATCGGCTGCTTGTTCTGGCCGGAAATGATGAGCCGGCCCTTGTCGTCGGCGGTCATGTTGATCCACGAGCCTTCCGTGGCCGCGTCGGAGGTGTGGATCAATTCGACCTTGAATCCCGGCAGCGTTTGCAGGGTCTCGGCCGGAGCAGCGACTCCTTTCTTCTTGGGGTCGGCGGCGAAGCCGAGCGCCCCAGTCAACACGGCCATCGTCAATGCGATCCAACCAATGCGCCCCATGAACGATCTCCCCTGTCGGCGCTGCGGCGGTTGCGCCCGCGACGCCGGAATACGGACAAGAAGAATACCAATCCTCCGGGCGGCCGGCCTCCATGGGCCGACCCGCAATGGGGACGGCGCGTCAGACAGAAGGCGGCCTTTAGCGGCGGGCAAGGACGTATCTTCATGAACTAACCGATGGGAAGCGTGATGAAAAGGGAAAAACGGTCCCAGCGGTGATTTTGTCGAAGCGGCCGCTTGAAATGCGCAAACGGCTGCACGATGCTGGGCAGGTCAGGACGCGGCGCGTTATGCGGCAAGGTGAAGCGGCCGGTCTTGGCGCTGTTTCACCGCGCCCCGGTGGACGCGGCGAAACAGTTCAAAGCACAGGGAATTCTTAGGAATCGTGCAGGAATAACTTCGGCAAGTCGGCCACACGGGCTGTGCCGAGCAGTTGTCACTGGCGAAGTTGTTCTCGCGCGATTTCTTAGTGCCGGCCGACGAATAGCCAAACGAGAATTACGATCGGCAAAGGGGCTCCAAGCAATAGCGCGATCAGACCCCACCGCATGTTCGCGACCCGACGGAAAGTCTTCTGCAACATGATTCATCTCCTAAAGAGACTCAATTTGTCGAAGCGACGCCTGGGCGAATCGGCCTGGTGGAGCTTGTGCAAAGGCCGTGCCCGTTCGCTCCCGGCGGCGCCCGGATTGCATTGTTTCGGGCTAAGGCCGTTCCGCGGGCGCGGACGACTCGAACGACCGCCCAGAACCAGGCAAGTCCCGGAGGAGGTGCAACATGACTAAAGCGACGAGCAGCCACATCCATCGGCGATCGGACGTCTACCCCAAACGGGGCAAAAACGAGTACGGCAACGTGAAATTCGCCGATCCGGTCAACAACAAGTATCCCATCGACACGCCAAAGCATATCCGCGCGGCGTGGAGCTACATCAACCACAAGGACAATGCCGCCAAGTACGACAAAAGCGAAGCGGCAAAGATCAAACGACGGATCAGGACTGCGGCCAAGAAGGCAGGGATCGAAATAAGCACGAATTGATCAGCGCCGGGAACGCCGTTTCGCGGCGCCTTGACCGGGGGAGCGTCTCTGCGATAATCGGACCGTGCCGCCGCGCCGGCCTGTTCCGCCTTGCCGAGACGATCCATGCTGCAACTGCTGACTTGTTCGAAAGGCCACTCCTGGGAGGCCGCGGCCGACGACGGCGCCGCCGTCGGCCGCGCCGTCTGCCCCGTCTGCGGCGACGCCGTCGAACTTCTGCCGCTCATCGACCTCGCTCCGTCGCCGGATGCAATCACCGCATCGCCCGAACCAATCTTGGCGCAGGCGCCGCCGCTCCGCGACGCGGCCGGGATGCCCGTCGTGCCTGGGTTCGAGATTCTGGAGGAAATGGGGCGCACACCGCTGGGCGTTCGGCTGTTCAAGGCCAAGCAGGTCCTCGTCAACCGCACCATCCTGCTCAAGGTCGTCGTAGCCCGTGACGACGCCGGCCAGGTCGGCTGGGGGGCGCTGCGTGGTGAGGCCGCCGCCCTGGGAAAGGTCAGCCATCCTAACATTCCGCCGCTCCTCGACGCCGGCGAACGCGACCGGCAGCTCTTCTACAACGCCGTCGAATGGGTCGAGGGGCCGACGTTGGCCGAACACGCCGTCGGCAAGCCGGTGCCGTGGCGGTCGGCGATCCGGCTCGTCGAGGTCCTGGCTCGGGCCGTTTACGCCGCCCATGAACAGGGCGTCGTTCACCGCGGCCTGCGTCTCGCCTGTATCCGCCTGCAGCCGGCGCCGGAACGAACCAATCGGCGAAACCCGGCGCCTGTGGAACCGCCGTTCTATCTGGCGGGAGGAAGATCTCGCTGTCTGCCGAAAATCGGCGACTTCGGCGTGGCTCGCCGGCCGGTCGAAGGGGAGCCGGCCGACCTCGAGCTGTACGAGGACTTGCCCACCGGCCTGTCGCCGGAACAAGCTTGGGGCCGGGCCCGCGAGATCGGCCCGTGCAGCGACATTTACGCTCTCGGAGCGATCCTATACGAACTGCTGTCGGGCCGGCCGGCCTTGCGCGGCCGCACGCCCGGCGAGACGCTGGATTTCATTCGCGGCGGCGAACCGCCTTTTCTCTGCGGCCGTGTGCCGGGCTTGTCGCGTGATGCGGCGCATATATGCCGCAAGGCGATGCAACGCAATCCGCGGAATCGCTATGACAGCGCACTGGCGTTCGCCGACGATCTGCGAGCCCTCGTCGAAAACCGTCCCATCAGGGCAGCGCAAAAGGGAGCGGTCAGCCGGCTGGTCCTCTGGATGCGGCGCCGCCCTGGGGCTGCATTGCTGGTCCTGTTATGTCTCCTCACGCCAATCGCCGTGCTGATCGCGCACCATATTGGGTCGGGCGACGCCTCCAGAGCGCAGGCGGACGTGGACAAAGCCAACTTGGCTGCTTCCGCCGCCGCCAGCGACAGGCAGGGCCTCCAGGCCATGGTCGCCGACGCCAACAAGCGCGAGCAGCGATCGGCCTACTTGCTGCGCATCTTCCAGGCGGATCGCGAATTCCAGGCCGGCAACGTCGCGCTCGAACGCCAGCTGCTGACGGACTGCCCCGCGGCCCTGCGGAATTGGGAGTGGTACTATCTCCATTCTCGCCTGGGCGCTGCGGACTACCTGTCGCTAAGTGGACCGGACCAGGCCATCCAAACAATCGCCTACAGCTCCAATGGTCAATACCTTGCGGCGGCGTCGGGGAGCGTGCCGCACAATTTCGGCGATCCTCCGGCGAAATGGGAGGTTCACATCTGGCAGCCGACGGCGCCCGACCAGGTCAAAGTTCTGAGCGATTTCGCCGGCCCCATTCACGGGATTGCATTTAGCCCCGACGGCAAGCGGCTGGCGACCGCCGCCACATTGGATCTCGTTGGGCATAGCGGTGAAATCAAGGAGTGGGATCCTGTGCAGGGCCGCCCGTTAGCTACCTGGAAGATTGACGGCACAGCGCCAGCCGATTTGGCTTACAGCACGGACTCCCTGCATTTGGTTGTGATCGACGATCAGT
>DATKHW010000637.1:0-2676 GCA_035546275.1 Gemmataceae bacterium | reverse complement strand
CTCCGTTTTGGGCGAGATCATTCTGGATCCAAGCGGGACCTCCATGTTGCCACTTGCGGCCCGAGATTCTGGGGAAAAACTCTCCGAATCTCTGGTTGCCATACCCCCTGGAGCTAGCCGCGCGGGTGAGCGTCGGCTTGGCCCCGGCGTCGCCGCAGAGGCCCCTCGTGGCGGGGCCCTCTGGTCGTTGGGGCACGAGCCGCCCGCGGTCGCCTCGTTGCGTCGTGGGCGAACGTGGGCGGACCGGCGCGGCGCCCGGAGAGCGCCCTCCCCGGCTTCAGCGAAGTCGGCCGCCCCCACGCTCCTCGCGGATATGGAGTTGCATATCTACCTTCTCGGATAGCTGTTAACTCGCAGCGGCAGCGGCCGCTGGCGGTTCCTGTGGCGTCCCGATGAGTCGTGGACTTTTTTTCGCCGTCACGACTCCGGATGCGCCGATGCTGGCGACGGCGTAATCGCGCCGTCACCAGCGTTGACTGGCGGCTCGTCCAGCTCGTGTTCAACCGCGGGCGGGACCGTGGTCGCCGGCGTCTTCCGCTCCGTGAGCCAGCGGATGACGACATAGAACACGGGCGTGAAGAAGACACCGAATATCGTCACTCCCAACATGCCGCTGAAGACGGCCACTCCCAGCGCCACGCGCATCTCGGCTCCCGCCCCCTGGGCCAGCACCAGCGGCACGACGCCCAGGATGAACGCGAACGACGTCATCAGAATCGGCCGCAGACGCTGCTTGCTCGCCTCGACCGTGGCGTCGAAGCGGTTCTTGCCCTGGTCCTGCAGCTGCTTGGCGAACTCCACAATGAGGATCGCGTTTTTGGCGGCCAGGCCGATCAACACCACCAAGCCGATCTGCGTGAAGATATTGTTTTCCATCCCCATCATCCAGACCCCGGCGATGGCGGCGAACAGACACATGGGCACGATGAGGATGATCGACAGCGGCAGCGACCAGCTCTCGTACTGCGCCGACAGCACGAGGAAGACGAAGACCACCGCCAGCGGAAAGGCCAGTTTGGTCAGCAGGTCTTCGCCGGCCAGGATCTGCTGCAGCGTCAGCTCCGTCCACTGCGCGCCCATTGTCGAGGGTAAATAGTCCTTCTTTACGCCGTTCATGATCTGAATGGCCTGGCCAGACGACACGCCGGGGGCCGTCCCGCCATTGATCTCGGCGGACGTGAACAGATTGTAGCGGTTGACTACCGCCGGGCCGCTGTCGTAGTCCACATGGACCAGGGTGCGCAGTGGAACGCGCTCGCCCTTGATATTGCGCACTTCCAGGTTGTAAATGTCCTTGATCTCGTTGCGGTACGCCGGGCCGGCCTGGACGTTGACCTGCCAGTTGCGGCCCTCCGTGAAGAAGTCGTTCACGTAGAACGAGCCGAGGTTCGCCTGCAGCGTCTGGTCGATTTCCGCCAGCGCGACTTGCAGCGACTTGGCCTTCTCCTCATCGACTTTGACGCGCAGCTGCGGCTGGGTCACGCTGAAGCTCGTGAACAATCCCTGGAGCTTGGGATCGGCGTTGCCTTGCTCGGCCAGAAGGGCCGTCGCTTCCTGCAGCGACTTGAGACCGGTGTTTCCCGTGTCCTGCACCTGCATCTTGAAGCCGCCGGTCGAGCCAAGGCCGTCCACCGGCGGCGCCCCGAACACGGCCACCCGCGCGTTGCGGTATTTGGGGTCGGCGAAGAGTTGGCGCAGCCGGGCCGTCACCGCCGGCGCCCCCATCGAGGGGTCGCCGGCCCGTTCCTCGAACGGCTTGAGCAGGACGAACATGCCGCCCACGTTGCTGATATTCGAGCTGAGCAGGATGGAATAACCCGGCACCTCGATGGTGTGGTCCACGCCCTTGTCCTTGCGAATCTCCGCGGCCAATTCCTTGACGAACTCGTCGGTGCGGCCCAGCGTGGCGCCGTCCTGCATCTGGATGTTGACGACGAGATAGCCCTTGTCCTGCTCCGGAATGAAGCCGACCGGCACCGCCTTGAATCCGCCGTAGGTCAGGACCATCAGCCCGCCGTACACGGCCAGGGCGACGACGCTCAGCCGCAGCAGCAATCCAACCGTCTTTCCGTATCCGTTAATGGTCACATCGAAGGCTTTGTTGAAGAGCTGGAAGAACCACCCCAGCGCCCGGTTCACCAGGCTGGCGAGGAGCAAGCCGACGGCGAACCCGGCCGCGAACAAGCCGGCTTGCAGCGCCCAGATCAGGCCCGCGTGGGACGTCACGGCCTCGTGGCTGCCGTGACCCCCGTGCTCGCCGATGTCGATGTGGAACAGGAGGTGGGCGATCGGCGCGAGCAGGAACTCATAAGCGACCAGGCCGCCGATGACGGCGACGCCGATGCGCGGCAGCGCCTCCTGCGGCGCCCCGCCGTGGCCATGTGCATGGGGCTTCAGCAGCAGGGCGCACAGGGCCGGGCTGAGCGTCAGCGAGTTGAACATCGAGATGACCGTCGCAGCGGCGATGGTCAGGGCGAACTGCTTGTAGAACTGGCCGCTGATGCCGGCCATGAACGCCGTCGGCACGAACACCGCGCATAGCACGAGCGCGATGGCGATGACCGGGCCCGAGACCTCCTTCATCGCTTGGTTGGTCGCCTCGCGCGGCGTCATCCCGTGCTGGATGTGATGCTCGACGGCCTCGACCACGACGATCGCGTCGTCGACCACGAGCCC
>DATKHW010000636.1:0-4315 GCA_035546275.1 Gemmataceae bacterium | reverse complement strand
GGGCGAGATCATTCGGGGTCCGACCGGGACCTCCTTGTTCCTTCTCGCGGCCCGGGATTCTAACCCCCGCCGACCATCCCTCATAGGGGGTTGAAGGAACACGCAAATGAGTCGCCATGAACAATAGTTCACATAGAGGGTATGAAAACGCGGCTTCTGGTGCATGAATGTACAACGGCGGCCGCTTTTCCAGAGGAGGCAAGTGTGTTGATGAGTCTGGTTAACCAGGCGAGTCCCCGCGGCCATGCCGTGAAGTCTGTGAATACGGCGAAGGCCGCTGCACGGGCGTCCGGCAAACCGTCCGAGAATCCCGCCCTCTCCGCTTTTCCTCCATGCGCGCGTGACACAACTTGTCGCTTTGTGGCAGGTTGCGCCACCAACTCCTCCTCGAAAAAACGTTCCCTGTCGCCTCCGGCCCGTGCGGCCGGCAGTCATTTATTGTGGGACAAGAAGACTGGTTCTGGAACCGTGAAGATTGCGTGAAGATGGCTCGATCGCAAATCCCAATCCAGATTCAATCCTATGGTTGCGTAACACGGCGGCCGATTCACGCACCACGTGATTCCGGCGCCACAGGTTTGATGGCCGCTCAAGGTCTGGCCGGCGGCCGTTTCAGGATTTAGCCCCCCTGTAAATCCTTTTTCAACCCGACCCTGCCGGCGGCGACCCTCCGGCCGCGGCCCATTGCGCCGACCCGGGAAGGAATTGCGTTTGCTCCGCGAGGTTCTTGGTTGCACCCGACCCCGCCGACGACTGATGCGATGAATGCGGCCGCGGCCCTTGCCCGCCTGGGGGGAAACACCGCTTTGCTGCAGGAAGCGGCGGAAGTGTTTCTGGAGGAGTGCCCTCGAATGATCGCCGAGCTGAGCGATCGGCTTCGCCGGAATGACGCGCGAGGCCTGGGCCATGCGGCCCACCAGATGCGCGGCTCGCTGGGCTGCTTCGCAGCGCATGACGCCGGCGCAGCGGCGAAGATCCTCGAAACCACGGCGCGAGCCGGCGACCAGGCGGCGGCCGCCCGCGCCTTCGCCGCCCTGCAAACAGCTTTGCAACGCCTGACGCCCGCGCTGGCCGCCCTCGCCCGGCCGGACGGCGTCTGAATCCCCCTGAGAGATGCGTCATGATCAAAATCCTCATCGCCGACGACGACCGCGTCACCCGGCGCGTCCTGGAGGTGATGCTGGGCGAATGGGGCTACGAGACCATCGTCGTCCGCGACGGTGTGACGGCATGGGAGGCGCTGCAGCACGGCGACGGCCCGCGGCTCGCCCTCCTCGATTGGCTCATGCCGGGCCTCGACGGCCTGGAAATCTGCCGCCGCATCCGCGCGCTGCCGACGCGACTGCCGCCGTATCTGATCCTGCTCACGGTTCGGGACAGCCGCCAGGACGTGGTGACGGGTCTGGAAGGCGGCGCCGACGATTACATTGTCAAGCCCTTCGACCAGGCGGAGCTGCACGCCCGTCTGCAAACGGGAATGCGCATTCTGCGGCTCCAGCGCGACCTGGCCAAGCAGCTCGAAACCAGCGAGCAGGCGCTGGCCCTGGTCAAAAAGCTTCAGGGGCTGCTGCCGATTTGCTCCTACTGCAAAAAGATCCGCGACGACCAGAACTACTGGCGCAAGGTCGAAGATTTCATCGCGGAGCACTCGGAGGCTCGGTTCAGTCACGGCATCTGCCCGTCGTGCTGGGAAAGCTCCGTCCTGCCGCAGCTGCGGCAGGCGACGGGCGAAATGCAGGCGCAAGCCGGACGACCCGCATAGGGAATCAGGAGGCGTCGCCGTGAACGATGAGAACCTGGTCCAGGAATTCTTGCTGGAGAGCAGGGAAAACCTCGAACAGCTTGACCGCGACCTGGTGGCCCTGGAAACCAACCCGGGCGACCGCGATCGGCTGGCCGGCGTGTTCCGGACGATGCACAACCTCAAGGGCGCGTGCGGCTTCTTCGGCTTTGCGCGGTTGGAGGCCGTCAGTCACCGCGGCGAAAACCTGCTCAGCCGCCTCCGCGACGGCAAGATCGCGCTGCGTCCCGAAGTCGCCACGGCGCTGCTGTCCCTGGTGGACGCGGTCCGCCAGCTGCTGGACGACATCGGCCGCAGCGGCCGGGAGGGCGACCGCGACCACTCCGCCCTGCTGGCGTCGCTGACGGCGCTGCAGGAAGGTGCAGCGACGCCAGTCACGAGGGCCATGGCCGCCCCCGAGCCGTCCGGCGCGGCCGATACGGCCGAAACCACCATCCGCGTGGACGTCGGCCGGCTCGACAAGCTCATGAACCTCGTGGGCGAGCTGGTTCTGGCTCGAAACCAGATCCTGCAACTCGCGGCCACGCGCCAGGACCCCGCCTACGTCGCCACGGCCCAGCGCCTCAATCTCATCACCACGGAGCTGCAGCAGGGCGTCATGAAGACGCGCATGCAGCCCATCGGCGCCGTCTGGAACAAGCTGCCGCGTCTGGCCCGCGACCTGGCCGTGGCCTGCGGCAAGCAGGTGAGCGTCGGTTTCGAAGGGGCCGATACGGAACTGGACAAGGGCATCATGGAGGCGATCAAGGACCCGCTGATCCACCTCGTCCGCAACGCCGTCGATCACGGGCTGGAGACGCCGGAAGTGCGGCGGGCGCGCGGCAAACCGGCCGAGGGGCGGCTGCTGCTGCGAGCCTTCCACGAAGGCGGCCTGGTCAACATTGAGGCGGCCGACGACGGCGGCGGCGTCGATCCGGAGCGCGTCAAGCGCAAGGCGCTGGAGCGCGGCCTGATCGGCGAAGCGCAGGCGGCTCAGCTCAGCGACAACGAGCTGACGCGGTTGGTCTTCCTGCCCGGCTTCTCCACGGCGGAGCGCGTGTCCAACGTGTCGGGGCGCGGCGTCGGCATGGACGTAGTCAAGACCAACGTCGAGAAGGCCGGCGGCACGGTCGAGCTGGCGAGCCGGCCCGGCCTGGGCACGACCGTGACCATCAAGATCCCGCTGACGCTGGCGATCATCCCCGCCCTGATCGTGGTCAGCGGCGGCGAGCGCTACGCCATCCCACAGGGCGGCCTCCTGGAGCTGGTCCGGCTCGAAGAAGGCCAGACCGGCCGCGGCGTCGAGCGCATCCACGGCTGCTCGGTCTACCGCTTGCGCGACAAGCTCCTGCCGCTGGTCTACCTGGACCGTGAATTCGCGGCGGAGGAGGCGCCGGGAAAAACGGATGAGGGGCGCGCGATCAACATCCTGGTCCTTCAAGCGGGCGACCGCGAATTCGGGCTGGTGGTGGACGGCGTTCAGGACACCGAGGAGATCGTCGTCAAGCCGCTCGGCGCCCATGTCAAGAACATCCCGCTGTTCGCCGGCGCGACGATCATGGGCGACGGCCGGGTGGTGCTGATCCTCGACGTGCTGGGGCTGGCCCGGCGAGCCGGCGTCATCGCCGAGACGGCCGACGGCGCCCGGACCGAAAAGGCGGACCCGGCGCGGATGCGTTGCCAGGGCAAGCGCACACTGCTGCTGCTGGGCCTGACGGATGGGCGGCGGGCGGCCGTGCCGCTGTCGATGGTGGCGCGGCTGGAAGAGGCGCCGGCGTCGGCCGCCGAGAGGGCCGGGCGCGGCGAGGTGATGCAGTATCGCGGCCGCATCCTGCCGCTCATCCGTCTGGGAGAGCCGGCCGTCCGGCGCGACGCCATGCAGCTGGTGATCTGCGCCGACGGCGATCGGCAGGCGGCCCTGGTGGTCGATCGCATTGTGGACGTGACGGAGGCGGCGCCGGACGTGGCGGAGGCCAGCCGCGGCGAGGGCACGCTGGGCTCGGCCGTGATCGGCCGGCACGTGACCGATCTCCTCGACGTGCCCGGCATCATCCGCGCGGCGCACCGCACCGCCGCTGAACCGGTGGGGAGGGCCTGAGACATGGCGCGAAAGACCCGCTTCTGCACGTTCTTCGTCAATGACATGTATTACGGAGTGGATGTGTCCGACGTGCAGGAAATCATCCGGCCGCAGGGGCTGACGCGCGTGCCGCTGGCGCCGCCGGTGGTGCGCGGCCTCATCAACCTGCGCGGCCGGATCGTCACGGCCCTCGACCTGCGGCGGCGGTTGGGTCTGGCGGAACGGCCGGGCGACGCGCCGGGCAAGAACGTCGTGGTCCGGTCCGGCGACGGCGTGGTCAGTCTGCTCGTGGATGAGATCGGCGACGTGCTGGAGACGGAGGAGGGGGCCGTGGAACCGCCGCCCGAAACGCTGCGCGGCGCCGCCCGCGAGCTGATTCGCGGGGCGTGCAAGCGTCCCGACCGACTTCTGCTTATTTTGCACACCGAAAGGGTTGTTTCGCCGGCCGTCGGCTA